>JALFMW010000234.1 GCA_022782605.1 Clostridium sp.
ATAACAAAAAAGTCGGACATAAAATGCCCGACTCTAATTTTATTTACTTAATTTATTTAAAGTATCTCTAAAAATAGAAACTCCTACAATATGCTGATTAGTTGAGCCTCTAAATTTATTATTATTAGTTGTATCCCTCAAAGATTCTATATAAGGACCATCTACTAATACATCAACTTCGTTAATAAGAGATAACTTCTCCTTATTAGTATCAATATCTTTCCATCTATATCCAGTATATAACCAAATATCTTTACCTAATTTATGTACTTCCTTACATAGATCTATTAATTCTACTATGTTAATATTTTCTAAAGGATCCCCTCCACTTAATGTAAGCCCTTTAATATAAGGAAGTTTAATTATATCTAAAATCTTCTTTTTAGTAGAAGCATCATATTGGTAACCTCCCCCAAAACTCCAAGACTCTGGATTATGACATCCTTTACAATGATGAGAACACCCAGCAACCCATAAAGTTACTCGACATCCTTCTCCATTATTAATATCTGGATAAGTTATACTTAAATATCTCATACTATAGTTTTAATATGTTTAACTCTATGCTCTACTTCATTTTGTTTGCCTTTATTAAAGCTTGTACGGTAGTTGCCGGTCAAATACAATTTTGTTATCGTAAGACTTTTTATTCTTACTTCTTATTATTTCTAATAAGTTCGGCGTACATATTTTTCCTAACCATAATTAGGAAATCGAATACTCTTGGAAGGATTATATTTATTCACCTTCTACGCTCTACGGTGTTTCTGAGCCTTTCGTAATCTCAGAACTTACCTCGGTATTTCCTATAAGATGTAAATATTTATTATATTTTCTGATAAGTTTATGTTCTCCAGAGTCTTTGTATAAAATCTTGCATAGTTTTATTATTTCTTGTTTATTAGACCATCTAACTCTGTATATAGAATTATTATGCGTAATATTTTTTGGAGATATATTAGCTAAAGAAGATATAAGATTATTAAATCTAGTAACACATTCTAGATTTCCAGTAAAAGAAAATTCTATTTCTTCTCTTCCTCTAGAATTCATTATAGAAAATCCTCCATCCCCATCAAAACATCCTCTAAGTAATGCTGGATATAAATCCTCTCTTATTTCTGGAATGTTAATAGTGAAAGTTTTATTCTAAACTAAACCGTATTTATTTAATTGGGAATATAATTCTTTGCAAGACAGATAAAATCTATAATATTTTTTATTAAAAATTTTTACTTTATTTTCTACTCCTAAATCTTTTTCTAAAAGATTTAATATATACTTATCCTAGGATTGTAATGATATTTGTATAGAAGAATCTTTATCCATCATACATCCATCTGTAATTAACCATCCTATCCAATATGCTTTTTCAGGAGTATCAATACTTAAGAAATAATCTTCTTTTAAATTTGGATTATTTCTTTTACAAGTACTTATAGGTTTTATATTTCTTTCTGTGAGAATTTGATTTATTTTATATTGAGTAATTCCCATTTCATTTTTAATCTAATTAATACTTTCTAGATTTAAATATCTTTTCACTACTTCGTTTTTGATTTCTTCTTTTGTTCCCGGAATACCACCTCTGGTTTTCTAATTTAATCTTTTTAACGCATTATAAACTGTTCCTATAGAACATTTAACTTCAGCTGCAATTTCTTCTGCTTTCCATCCCTATTTATAGAGATTTCCAATTTTAATGTCTCTTTCTTTCATACTTTATATATTTAATTAATTTTATAAACTATAATAAATATAACATTAAAATTTATAATAATTAAGAAATTACCTATAATTTTTTTTATTATCTTATTTTGCAGATTTACCGATTTTACTCGATAATAATAACTAATATTACTATTAGAAACGGCTATTTTGCTAACCAGTTACTCTACGTAAATATTGAACATTAGAGCTACCACAATTAGGACATTTATCAGTTATCTCTCCTTGATAACCACAATCTTGACATCTATCAGCAGGAATATTAATTGCAAAATATGGAATATCATGTTCCATAGCATAATCTACAATAGTACGCAAAGCCTCTATATTAGAACTTACAGAACTATCAAGTTCCACATAGGTAATACATCCTGCATTGGAATATCCAGTTAATTGACTCTCTATATCTATCTTTTCAAATGGAGTAACTTCTTTATATACAGGGACATGAATACTATTAGTAAAGAATTCCTTATTCCATCTCTTTCCATCCTTATTAATAATATATGTTACTCCTTCTATGTCTCCATATCTTTCTTTAAATTTCTTAAATGCTGTATAACAAAGATTTTCTGCAGGAGTGTAGTATACACCAAAATTTAGCTTATAATTGTTCTTAAACTCTTTACACCTTGAGTTAAAAAGACCTTCTATTCTTTTAGCTAATTTCATTCCTTTGTCTGTAGTATGATCGCAATTAATTAGGATTTGTAAACATTCTGCCAATCCAAGTTGACCTAATGCGAGAGTACCATGTTTTAATGCAGAACGAATTCCTTCTTCTGGTTTATAACCATACATAGTACCATTCTCATACATAAATTTAGCTGCAGACGCATCCCCACTACAGATATAATTAAACCTTTCTATAAGCATATCTTTAGCTTCATGAATTTTTCTATCGAGTAAATTCATAAAGTTTTCAACTAATTCTCCTCCATTTTCTTTAGTTATATCTTTAACTTCCATTGCTAAAGTAGGAAGAATAATAGTAGTAGGACAGATATTTCCTCTACCATCTTTTAGTTGAAGATTATTTCCAGGTTCTACATTAATATCAGCTCCATTATATGTTCTACACATGTTATCCCCTATTACTAGGGGCACTGACTATATCTTCTATAGTAAATTATACTATAGTCTTCCGCTTCGAATCTGCATCCATCTCAGATTCTACTCCCTTACATTCATCAGGGATAGTCGATACACTTTTTTTATCACAATAT
>JALFMW010000274.1 GCA_022782605.1 Clostridium sp.
GATTGTGAAAACATAAAACCTGAAATGAGAGAATTAAGAGATGGAAAGGTGAGATGTTTATATGCTACTTAAAGCAAATAATATTAATTTTAAGTATAAAAAAGATAAATATATATTAAAGGATGTTTCTTTGAAAATAGATAGTAGTGAAATTGTGGGGATTGTTGCACCTAGTGGATTTGGAAAGACTACTTTGGCAAAAATTTTAGCAGGATATATTAAACCTGATAAGGGAAAAGTTTCTTTAGAAGGTGTCCATAGAAAAAAAGGAGATTTTAATCCAGTTCAATTAATTTTTCAACATCCTGAAAAATCAGTAAATCCTAAGTGGAAGATGAAAAAAATTCTAAATGAAGCCTATGAGCCAAGTGAAGAGATGATTGAAGCCATGGGTATAAAGAAAGAATGGTTAAATAGATGGCCTAGTGAACTTTCTGGGGGAGAATTGCAGAGATTTTGTGTACTTAGAGCCTTAAGTCCAAAGACAAAGTTTTTAATTGCCGATGAGATGACTACCATGCTGGATGCCATTACTCAAGCGCAGATTTGGCAAGTGGTGATTAAATACTGCAAGGACAATAATATAGGACTTATTGTTATTAGCCATGATAAGGATTTGGTCGATAGAATTTGTCATAGGGTAATTAATTTGGAAGAAAAAGTGGAAGAAGAATTAATGGAGAATATAGTATAGATAAAAAGGGATATATATTACATATGTCCCTTTTTTACTAGTTGTCAACCGAAGAAATTTAAAATAGTACTATAATAGTATATATAATAATTAAATATTATAAATAAAAAGGGTTTTAAAATGTTTAGGAGGAAATAAAGTATGAGAACAAAGTTAATTGATAGAAAGCTGCCAAACTACTCTATAGGAGAAGAAAGATTTAACTATATATCTCATATAGTGGGAGGGGTTATTGGAATAATTGCTCTTGTTTTTTGCGTAAGCATTTCATCATGGCATCATGATATGATGGCTGTGGTAACTTCTGTAGTATATGGACTTACTATGATTTTACTTTATAGTATGTCATCTATATATCATGGATTAAGAGATGGAATAGGCAAGAGGGTTTTTCAAGTATTAGACCACTGTGCTATATACATATTAATTGCAGGAACATATACTCCTATAGCACTTTGTGCCATTAGAGAAGTAAATCCAACTATAGGTTGGGGAGTTTTTGGAGTAGAGTGGCTTTTAACTATAGTTGCCATAATTTTTAATGCAATAGACTTAAAAAGATATGCTGTATTTGCTATGATATGTAATTTAGTTATGGGATGGGGAATTATAGTAGTACTTCCTGTGGCAATCAAGGCTCTTACATGGGATGGCTTTTTATATATTTTAGTTGGAGGGATTTTATATACTATTGGAGCAGTGTTATATGGAATAGGAAAAAATAAAAGTTATATGCACTGCATATTTCATGTTTTTGTTTTACTTGGGAGTGTAGTTCAGTTATTAGGAATAATATTTTATGTGTTATAAATTAGGAGGAGAGTTCATTGAAAAAAGTAGCATTAATATGCTGTCCAAATGAAAAAAAATCTGGATTTAATTTTGTTAAAGACATAGATAAAGAAAGTCAATTATTTAAATTATCAATAGATTATGCTAAAAAAATAGCTGATGAAGTTTTTGTTTTAACTAAAACATATGGTCTAATAAAAGAGATAGACTATACATCTTCCTACGATGAAGAAATAATTTTTAGAAATGAAATAGAAAATAGATTATGGTCATTGGCAATCTTAGAACAGTTAAATAATTTTACAGACATACATAAAGATGAATTTGTTATTTTAGCAGATAAAAATTATTACAGAAATTATGCGAAATTTTTAAAGAATGTGGATACACCTATAGGCAACATAAGTACTGAGGAGAAAATAAACTATTTAAGAAAAGAATTAAATGAAGATGAAAAAGAAAAAACATCATATGGAGAAAAACTTCATATACTATTTAACTCTATGAAAAAATATAATTATACAAATTTTGATGAAATACCATTTACAAATGGAATTTATGTAGTTATTGATAAAAAAGAAAAATACAAGGACATGAATAGAATAGTAAGTATAGGAACAAATAATGAGGATAACAAGTTGATAGTAAGATTGAAGAAACATTATAAAAATGGTTCAAAAGATAGTAGTTTTTTAAGAAGAAATATAGGTAAATCAATTTTATCTTATAATGAGCATGATTATCTTTACATATGGAATATAAACTTTAATGATAAGATAAATCAATCTAAGTATGGAGAACTTCGAGATATGGAAGTTGAGGAAAGTTTGGATTATAAAATAAGTAAATATATGAAAGAAAGATTTGAATTTATTTGTTTTGAAGTTGAAGAATTAAAAGAAAGAAGTAGATTGAAAGA
>JALFMW010000280.1 GCA_022782605.1 Clostridium sp.
TTATCTGGTCGGGCTGTAGCCCATACTTAGAGAAATCCATCTTTTATAATCCTCCTCTGTACTAGGTATTATTAAACATCTGCAAAAAGGGTGGTCGGGACAAAATGGAGCAGATTGTCGTATAAAGATTTTCCTATCATAGCTCCTACATACAGGACATGTTTTTTCATCTTCGTGGGCAATCCACTCCACAAATTCAACGCCTGCCCTTTCATAAGCGTGTTGACAAGCCGAATTAATCGCATGATGTGTTTCTGTATCTAACAAACGTCTAAGTCTGTAATAATAATTTTTTTGGAGTTCCTTAAGTTTTAAAGTGTCTATTTCTTCTTCTTGCAACTCTTTAAACTTCTTATAAATCTCCCTTAAATTCCACTCTAAACGCTGTTTAAAATTCTTATTTCCTACCCAAACACTATTAACAACATTTTTTATAGCTTCGAGAGTTAATTTCTCGTCTATATTTAATTCTTTATTTAAAATTTTTTCTGTGGAAACATAAGAATCTATTAAACTATCTTCGATTAATTTTTCGATTTGTGTATATTGTTTATTAAGTAGCTTGTCTACTTCTTTAAGTCGCTTAATCTCGGCTTCTTCCTTAGTATAGCTTACATTTTGGGCATTAATTATATTAATTTCCCTTTCTACTTTTCTTATTAAATTTAATAACATTAAAGTATATATAAATAACTTCTTATTCTTTTTATCTGCTTTACTATATAAAGCCCATAAGGCTACCATTGTGCTATAATCCATATTTATTTAAATCACCTTTTCCAAAATAATCATCATTTTGTTTCGAAATTTTTCTAAGTTCTTCTTGTGCATCCTTAACCCAAGGGTGGTTATTATATAAGGTTTCATCGCTTACCACGCCTTTAGCCTTACGCATTGCATCCATTTGTTTATTTAAAGTATCTGCTTGTTCGTTTTCGTTCATAATGCTGTTAATATCGAAAGATAGTTTAATTTTTGCGGAAGGTGTAAAGTTATATTTAATTTTTAAATATTCCATAAAAAAGTATTGGAATTGATTAAAAGCAAGCTTGAATTGACTTTCTAAGCCATTACATTTAATTTCTAGACCTTGGTAAAATAACTTTAAAGCTACTCCACTAGGTGGTACTTGTCCTGTTTTAGGTAAATGGAATGCACCACTTAGTTTTATTATGCTTTCTTCTAATAGGTTCGTATGCGTTGTCGAAGCTTCGCAATCTATAGGTTGGCTAATAACTCCAATGTTTGCTCCGCTACCTTGTTGACTTACATTATCAATTTTGGCTACACCATATAATTTTAAGTTATGGATAAATTCATCTAGGTCTGTGCCTTGTGCATTACTTATTGTAATTATAGAGTTAACAAACTTTTCCAATGTATTGGCTAAGTCGCTTCTAACAAAATCAAAATTGTCTATTAAAGATTTTATAGGAATTATATCCGATTGCTCTATAATATTATTTTTAAAGCATATAAAAGGAGTTTTACCCCAAGTATGTGGATTTTTATTATTTAAAAAATCGGGCTCAAAGCCATTAAATTTACCATCTATTAAATCTAATTCTGTAAAAGTATTATTTTCTAAGACTAATGCTCTACCTTGTACAATATAGCGTTGGCAACCCTCTGCTGTCCAATACTCTAAGTGTGTATCTCCTTGCGGTAAATTTAATCCTGTTCCTGTTGTTGTATATACCCTTATTACGCCTTTAAGGTCTGTATGTAGTTGGTCTGTCCAAATAGGTATGCACTCCTTAAATCCAAATACTTGTGCTTTAAAATCTCCGTTGTCATCTATGTATGGGAACAGCCAACTTCTACCTTCGATGGACGCCTGAGTCCCTAAAAATCTAAGCCAGTAATTAAAGTTATTTTCCTCGCACCAGTTATTAAAATACTCTAAATATTGCTCATCTGCACATTCAAATTTTGGGGATTTTGCTAAGCAATAATTTATTTTTTGGTTTACAAGGTAGTTTCCCCAGTTATGGCTTAATTTATTATTAGGTAAATCGGGTTCGGGTAAGGTTTTTCCATCTATTAATTTAAATTGTTTTCTTAATCTAATATCATTTTCTCCTTTATAGTATTTTTCTCCTATTTCTGCATCTATATATTCGGGTTGTGCTGTCCATTGGATATATAAACTGTATAAATCAGCTTGTATATTTTTTTGTTGTTTCTTCATACGTCTTTTTTCCTTTCTTTTTTTAAGAAATCCCATGCTTTAATCTCCTTTATTCTCCTGTATACACGTGTATACGCTAATGTTTAAACTCCAAACTTCGGAAAAACTAAATTTTCCGAAGTTCTAGGTTTAGTATAAAAAATCCCTTCTACTTGGATATTTTTTAGTTGGTGCAATAAGTGGGAAATAATCATTTGGGTGGAGTAAAGAGTCTGTATAAATGGCATATCTAAGACCATCTAAGGCATCGTCATTCGTCTTTACAGGCTCGTCATCTTGTCCCCAAACATATAAACTAAACTCTTTAGGTAAGTCCATAATATCCTCTTTAACTAGATACAATCTATCCTTTAGTAATAGCTTAGCTACAGTTTCTATTCCTGGTTTAACATTTTTATTAGCAAGTTGGCAGTTAATACCCTCTTTCCTAAATCTAGCTATATGTTCTGTTCTAGCACTATCTGCGTAAAAAGGTATATCTCCATATTTAGTGATAAATTCTTTACATTTTAATACCCAAGAATCTATTAATAATAAATCCCTTGTATATTCTTCTAAACAATAAATATTCTTATCCTGATCCATTCCATATATAGATATAGAACCTTTATGTTTATATCCCCAGTCTATACCTCCCCATACTCTAATCATATTCAATTTGCCATTTAAATATGGTAGTTTATCCTTAGTTATAATATGCTTATTAGCGTTAAAATCCCTGTATACAACGCCTTCCGCATTAACCCATAGTCCTAATATATCTCTATCGTAAAATACTCCTTGTGGAGTGCTTGCCTTTATAGATTCTATATATTCTTTATCTAAAGCTGTATTATCATCTAATTTAAAATCAAAATTTATTATATTTAATTTCCCACTAGATAACCTTTGTCCACTTTTATCTATATAATCTGTTTTTACAAAATGTAAGGGATTTTCGGGGTTTGTGTCCATATAAATAAAAGCGTTAGGTAAAGAACATCTAGAAATAGATTCTTTTATAAAAGTTTCATTCAGGGCGGTTGCTTCATTAAGGAAACAGCCTTGTGCTGTAAACCCTCTTACAGTCTTCCAAGACGCCGAATTATCCCCTCCAAATATATAAACCTTATTTCCAAAAATACTAATATGGTTATCCTTATGCAACTTAAAATTAGTTTGTAAGATATCCTCCCAATCGTTTAAAACATTACGTTGGATAGTGCTGTAAGTTGCCCCTCCTAAGATAAAAGACTTGCCTTCCCCATAATGTTCGGCTATCTTACCTAACATTAAAGTTCCAATAACATAAGTTTTACCAGCCCTTTTAGCACCATTACAGATTAAAATTTTAGGATTTTCCTCTTTAACACATCTTATAACTTCTTTTTGTTTCTCGGTAAAACTAGGCATTTTCCACCAACCTCCTTAATAAGTCCGCTTTATCTTTATCGGATTCCTTATCATTTTTATTTTTATCTTTAGCTACTTCTAGCTTTTCAACTTCTAGCTGTAATTTATCCTGTGCTAAATCATCTGCAAAAGTTAGACCATTTAGTTCTTTTAAAGTATTTACAGCCAAGGTCATTGCAGATATGTTACCCTGTTTAAATCCTTTCTCTTTTGTGTCCTTTGTGGCTCTGTCTAAGAGTTCCAACATTCTCTCCGATAGTTCTGTC
>JALFMW010000289.1 GCA_022782605.1 Clostridium sp.
TTTAAAAAAATTCTTTTGGCAGGTCATATAGGTAAGTTTATAAAAATATCAGCAGGTATATTTAATACTCATAGTAAAGTTTGTGATGCAAGAAATGAAATAATGATTTCTAACTTAGCTTTAATGGGAGCACCACTAGAATTTTTAAAAGAAATAAATGAATGTGTTACATCTGAAGGTGCAGTAGAAATTATAGATAAAAGTGAATATACTGACATATACAATATACTTTGTGATAAATGCAAACAAAGGGCAGAACAATATCTACATAATGAAGTAGAAGTAGAGTTTTATATGTTTAGAATGGATAAATCTTTACTTGGAAAATCCCAAAGAGCAGATTTACTTATGGAGGAATTTAGATGATTAATATTATAGGTCTAGGGCCTGGAGAATTTGATTATATAACTAAGATAGGTGAAAAGCTAATTTATGCTTCTGATATTTTAATTGGAGGAAAAAGAAATTTAGAGTCTATAAAAGATTTTAATGGAGAAAAAATTATCCTTAGCAATAATCTTAAAGAAATTTTAGACTTTATAAAAAATAACCTCCACAAAAACATAAGTGTCATAGCATCAGGAGATCCTTCAATTTATGGAATAGGTAAATATTTATCAAGTAATATTGAACATGAAAACTTAAATATAGTAAGTGGAGTAAGTTCACTTCAGTATATTTTTTCTAAAATATTTGTGGATATGAATGATGTTTATATAACAAGTAGCCATGGTAAAATACCTGACTTTGATTATATTTTATCTCACAAAAAAGTATGTATGGTTACTGATAGTAAAATTGGCCCACATGAAATCTGTAGAGAAATTCAAAAGAGAAATCTTAAAAAAATAGTAGTTGTGGGAGAAAACTTATCTTATGCTAATGAAAGAATAACTATGGGAAAAGCAGAAGATATTTTAGCCATAGAAAAATTTGATATGAATGTGGTGGTGATACTAGATGAAAAATGATGAATTTATAAGAGGTAAGGTGCCCATTACAAAAGAAGAAGTAAGAGCCATCTCATTAAATAAGTTAAATTTAAAAGATGCTAAAACTTTTATAGATGTGGGAGCAGGAACAGGAAGTATTTCCATAGAAGCTGCTTTAACTTATGATGATTTAAAAGTTATAGCTATAGAAAGAAATGATGTTGCAATAGACTTAATAAATCAAAATGTTGAGAAATTTAATTTATCAAATGTAGAAGTGATGAAGGCCTATGCACCTATTGATTTAGATATAAAAGCTGATGGAATTTTCTTAGGTGGAACAGGAAACAATTTAGAAGAAATAATTAAATGGTCAAAAGATTTATTAGTACCAGGAGGAAGACTGGTAGCAAACTTTATATTAATAGATAATTTTTATGATACGCTAGATTTACTAAAAAAATATAACTTTGTAAATCTTGATGTATCACAATTAAGCATAAATAAATTAGAGAAATTAGGAAGCAGAGATTATTTTAAACCTCACAATCCTATATATATAATATCTTGTGAAAAAGGGGCAGAGAATGAAGATGATAAATAAAGTACATTTTGTTGGAGCAGGACCAGGAGATAAAGAGTTAATAACATTAAAAGGATATAAATTACTATCAAATGCTGATGTGGTAATATATGCAGGATCATTAGTAAATCCAGAACTTCTTGAATATTGTAAAGAAGGGTGCGAAATACATGACAGTGCATATATGAATTTACAAGAAATAATAGCTGTAATGGAAAAAGGAATAAAAGAAGGAAAATCAGTTGTTAGACTTCAAACTGGAGATTTCTCAATTTATGGTTCAATAAGAGAACAAGTTGAAGATTTAGCAAAATTAAATATAGATTATGATTGTACACCAGGTGTTAGTTCATTTTTAGGAGCATCATCAGCTTTAGGTGTAGAGTATACAGTACCAGAAATATCTCAATCTGTAGTAATTACTAGAATGGAAGGAAGAACTCCAGTACCACCAAAGGAATCGATAGAATCTTTTGCAGCTCATCAAACTTCAATGGTAATATTCCTTTCTGTTCAAGAAATAGAAAAAGTTGTAGAAAAACTAATAGCTGGAGGATATGCAAAAACTACTCCAATAGCAGTTGTCTATAAAGCAACTTGGTCAGATGAAAAAGTAGTAAAAGGAACATTAGAAGATATAGCTAAAAAAGTTAAAGATGCAGGTATAAGAAAAACTGCATTAATAATGGTTGGAGAATTTTTAGGAAAAGAATACAATAACTCTAAATTATATGATAAGGACTTTGTACATGAATTTAGAGGATAAAAAAATAGCAATATTATCTATAACTAATAATGGAAGAGAACTTGCTTTAAGAATTAAAGAAAGCATGAAAAGTGTAGATGTATTTTTTATCAAGAAAGATACTGATTATAAAAATGATGAAGTTACAGTTGTAAATCAGGGATTAAAAGAATTTATTCCACAAGTTTTTGATAAATATGACTACCTAGTTTTTATAATGGCAACAGGCATAGTTGTAAGAACTATAGCACCTTTAATTATAAGTAAATTCAGTGATCCAGCAATTTTAGTTATGGATGAAAAAGGGAACAACATTATAAGTTTACTAAGTGGACATATGGGAGGAGCAAATGAAATGACTTTATATATGAGTGATTTGATTAACTCTCATCCTGTTATAACAACAGCCACAGATGTAAACAAAAAATCATCTTTAGATATGATTGCGAAAAAATTAAATGGTCATATTGATGATTTTAGAGATAATGTATTAAAAATTAACTCAATGTTAGTTAATAATGAAGAAGTACATCTTTATATAGATGGAAACTATAAAATAAATCATCAAGGCTTTACTTTATATGATGAAAAAACAGATTTAGATAAAGTAAGAAATTTAGTTATTGTAACTAATAAAAAAGATATAAATAAAATCTTAAATAAAAATATAGAAAACTTAAATGAAAAAATTATTAAAGTTACTCCAAAAGATATAGTAATTGGTGTTGGATGTAAGAAAAATACAAATTCAGACCATATGAAAAACTCACTTATAAAATTCTTATCTGAATATAATATTGATATAAATTCAATAAAAGAAATCGGCAGTATAGAAATCAAAAAAGATGAAAAAGCCATAATAGATTTGGCTAAATTTTTAGATGTAAAATTTAAAACATTTAGTGTAGAAGAAATATCTAAAGTGGATCATCTATATGAAAAATCTGATTGGGTTAAAAAGAATGTGGGAGTTTACTCTGTATCAGACCCAGTGGCCCATTTATTAAGTGAAGGAAGAGTAATAATAAATAAACAGAAATACGATGGAATTACATTTTCAATAGGGAGAATTGATATATGATATACGTTATAGGAATAGGACCAGGTTCTAGAAATCTGATGACTGAAGAAGCAATAGCAGCAATAGAAGATGCTGAAGTAATAGTTGGATACAAAACTTACATAAACTTAATAACTGAGTTTATAGGAGATAAAGAAGTAGTTCAAAATGGAATGAGAAAAGAAATAGAAAGATGTAGGGAAGCTATAGAAATTGCTAAAACTGGTAAAAAAGTTGCAGTAATAAGTAGTGGTGATGCTGGAATTTATGGAATGGCAGGACTTATATTAGAGCTTTTAACAAAAGAAGAAACTGATATAAAAGTTAAAGTTGTTCCAGGGGTTACAGCAAGTATAGGTGCAGCAGCAGTACTTGGTGCACCAATAATGCATGATTTCTGTCATATAAGTTTAAGTGACTTACTTACTCCATGGGAAGTTATAGAAAAAAGATTAAGATTAGCAGCAGAGGCCGACTTTGTTATTTGTTTATACAACCCAAGAAGTAAAGGTAGAAGTGAGCATTTAGCAAAAGCATTTGAAATAATGGGCGAATTTAAAGATAAATCAACTCCAGTTGGAATAGTTAAAGATGTGGGAAGAGCTGATGAAGAAAAAATAATTTGTACATTTGATACTGTGGAATTTGAAAAAGTTGATATGACTACTATGGTTATAATAGGAAACAAGGCCACTTATATACATGATGATTTAATGATAACTCCAAGAGGTTATAATTTATAGATAATACATAGCCTTAGGAGGATAAAAAGATGATATTGGTTTTAGGAGGAACATCAGATAGCATAGAAATATGTAATCTGTTGAATAAGCATAATTTATCATATTTTGTGTCTGTTACAACAGTTTATGGTGAAGAATTGGCTAGAAGATGTACAGATAAAGTATTATTAAAAAAATTAACTATTGAAGATATGGTTGATTTTATAAAAGAAAATAAAATAGATAAAGTAATAGATGCAACCCATCCCTATGCAGTGGAAGTATCAACTAATGCTATTAAAGCTTGTGAATTTTCAAATATAAAATATATAAGATTTGAAAGAGAATCTTTAATAAATCAAATAGATTATGAAAATAAATATATAGTTGAAACAATTGAAGAAGCTTGCGACGTAGCTAATAAAATTGGTAATAACATATTTATAGGAACAGGAAGCAAAAACTTAGGTATTTATAAAGAACTAATAAAAAATAAAAACTTGATGGCAAGAGTTTTACCAACAAGTGAAGTATTAATAAGCTGTGAAAATTTAGGATTTAATGCAGACAATATTATAGCTATGAAAGGACCATTTACACAAGAAATGAATGAGTCTACATATAAACAATATAATATTGATTTGGTTATTACTAAAGAAAGTGGTGCTGCAGGAGGTTTCTTAGAAAAAGTAAATGCCTGCAAAACATTAAATATTCCAGTAGTAATAATGAAGAGAAAAGAAATGAATTATCCAAATACTATTGGAACAGTTGAGAGGTTAGTAGATTTAGTTAAGACTTATTAGGAGAGAAAAAAATGAAAAAAGCTATATTAGTAGTTAGTTTTGGGACAAGTTATCATGAAACTAGAAGAAAAACAATAGAAGCGTGTGAAAATAAGATAAAAGAAAGCTTTGAAGGATATGATTTTTATAGAGCATTCACATCAAGAATGATAATTAATAAACTTAAAAAAAGAGATAATATGTTTATTGACAATCCAAGTGAAGCATTGGAAAAATTATATAATGATGGATACAAAGAAGTTGTGATACAATCACTTCATATTATATGTGGAGAAGAATACAACAAGTTAAAAGATATGGTTGCCGAGTATGAAGATAAATTTGAAAAAATTTCTATTGGAAGACCATTATTAACTTATATTGATGATTATAGAGAGACTGTTGAAGCAGTAAGAAAAGATTTGGATAATATGGATATAGATGAAGCCGTAGTATTTATGGGACATGGAACAGAACATGAAAGTCATGCTTCATATCCTGCTATAGAGTATATGTTTAGAGACTGTGGTATAAATGCTTTTGTAGGAACTGTTGAAGGTTATCCAGAAATAGAGCAAGTTATAAAAAGATTAAAAGATAATAATATAAAAACTGTAGATTTAATACCATTTATGTTAGTGGCAGGAGACCATGCTATTAATGATATGGCTGGTGAAGATGAGGATTCATGGAAATCTATATTAGAAAAAGAAGGATTTAAAGTAAAAGTTCATTTAAAAGGTCTTGGAGAAAATCCATATATACAAGATCAATTTAAAAATCATGCAATAGATTGTATGAAAGAATTACAAGAAGTTAGTATTTAATATTGGAGGAAAATAAGATGGCAAAATTTTATGGAATAGGAACAGGACCTGGAGATAGTTCTTTACTTACAGTAAAGGCAGTAGATACATTAAGAAATATTGATATATTATATACTCCAGAAGCTAAAAAAGGTGGAGATAGTCTAGCTTTATCAATAGTAAAAAAATATTTACCAGAAGACTTAGAAATAAAATCTAGACATTTTCCAATGAGTAATGATAGTATTGAAAAAGTACAAGTATGGAACAATGTTTCATCAGAGATAGTTTCAGATGTTAAAAGTGGTAAAGATGTTGGTTTTGTAACATTAGGAGACCCTATGATATATAGTACTTATGTATATGTTATGGAAAGATTAATGGAAGATATAGAAGTTGAAACTATACCGGGAATATCATCATTTTCAAATATAGCTTCAAATCATAATTATCCATTAGTAATGGATACAGATCCTCTTATGGTAATACCATGTACAATGGAAGAAGAAAAAATTGATGAAGCTTTAGAAAAATATGATTGCTTTGTATTAATGAAAGTTTATAAAAGAATAAATACCATATTAGAAAAACTTGAAAAACATGATTTAATAGATCATGCCATATTAGTGAGCAATTCATCTCAAGAAGAAGAAGAAGTAATTACTAATTTAAGAGATTATAAAATAGATGATAAAATATCATATTTCTCAACAATATTAGTAAATAAAAACCGTAACACAAGATAGTATTAGAATTCCTAAAAATCAAGGAGACGTATTATGAAAATAGTAGTTGGAACTAGAGGTAGTAAATTAGCCCTTGTTCAAACTAACTGGGTAGTTGATGAGTTAAAAAAAGCTAATCCAGGGATTGAATTTGAAATTAAGGTTATAAAAACAAAGGGAGATTTAGTAACACATTTACCTCTACATAAAATAGGAGATAAGGGTTTATTTACAAAGGAAATAGAACAGCAACTTTTAGATAAAGAAATTGACTTAGCTATTCATAGTATGAAGGATATGCCATCAATTTTACCAGAAGGTTTAAAATTTGCTAGTATTCCTAAAAGAGAAGATCCAAGAGATGTTCTTGTTTTAAAAGAAGGATATAATGATATAAATGATTTACCTCAAGGAGCTAAAATAGGAACTGGAAGTAAAAGAAGAATGTATCAACTTCTTAAATATAGACCAGATTTAGAAATAATACCTATAAGAGGTAATATTGATACAAGAATAAGAAAAATAGAAGATGAAAATCTAGACGGTGTAGTTTTAGCTGCAGCTGGATTAAATAGAGCAGGTCTTAATAATCATATAAGTTATCATTTACCAATAGATATTATGATTCCAGCACCGGCTCAAGGAGCTCTTGCATTAGAAATAAGAGAAAATGATTCTAATATGGAAGAAATTATTTCTCATATTAAAGATGAAATGACAGAGATTCAAGTAGCAGCAGAAAGAGGTTTTTTAAGGGGAGTAAATGGAAGTTGTCATATTCCAATGGGAGCTTATTGTGAAATAAAAGATAATAAACTTCATTTAAGTGGACTTTATGGAGATGAAGAGGGAAATAAACTGGTAATAAAATCTATTACTGGAGATATTGAAGAAGCTGAAGAAATAGGATTTGAATTAGCCAAAAATGTACTTAAAGAGTACAATAGCTTATAGTAAATTTAAGGAGCATGAAATTATGAAAGGAAAAGTTTACTTAGTAGGGGCAGGTCCTGGAGATTATAAACTTATGACACTGAAAGGATTAGAATGTATAAGAAAATCAGATGTAATAGTTTATGATAGACTGGCAAATATTGATTACCTAAAAGAAGCCAAAGAAAATTGTGAGTTTATAAATGTGGGAAAAGCATCAAGTAATCACTTATTACCACAAGATGATATAAATAGATTAATAGCTGATAAAGCATTAGAAGGAAAAGTAGTCACTAGGTTAAAGGGTGGAGACCCTTATGTATTTGGAAGAGGTGGAGAAGAGGCTGAAATTTTGAGAGAAGAAGGCATTGATTTTGAAGTTGTGCCAGGTATAACTTCTGCCATAGGTGGATTATGTTATGCAGGAATTCCAATAACTCATAGAGATCATGCTTCATCTTTTCATGTAGTAACAGGTCATCCAAGAAATGATGGCAAAGAAACTAAGGAAATAAATTGGCAAGCCTTAGCTAATGTTAAAGGAACTTTAGTATTTTTAATGGGGATTGCTAATTTACAACATATTAGTGAAAATCTTATTAAAGAAGGAAAAGATAAAAATACACCTGTTGCCTTTATAAGTTGGGCAACTAGAAGTAATCAAAGAGTTGTAACAGCAACATTAGAAAATGCTTATGAAGTTGCTGTAAAAGAAAATATAAAGCCACCAACATTAATAGTAGTTGGAACAGTTGTAAATCTTAGAGAAAAATTAAACTTCTTTGAAGAAAAACCATTGTTTGGAAAGAATATAGTGGTTACAAGATGTAGAACACAAAGTAGCTTACTTTCTGAAAAAATAAGAGATATGGGTGGAAACCCAATAGAAATTCCAACTATAAAAATTCAAAAAGTTGAGGATAACTGTGAGCTTGAATCTGAAATAAATAGAATAAAAGACTATACATATATAGTATTTAGCAGTAAAAATGCTGTAGATATATTCTTTGATAAATTAAATGATATGAATTATGATGCAAGGGTTCTTTGTAATAGTAAAATTTGTGCAGTTGGCTCAGAAACAGCAAAAGCAATTAAAGCAAAAGGAATAATTGCAGATATAGTTCCAAAAAGATATGTGGCAGAAGGTCTTTATGAAGAATTAAAGGATATTATAAATGAAAATGATAAAATCCTAATTCCAAGAGCAAAAAATGCCAGAGATTTTTTAGTTAATAAATTAAGTGAAAAATCTTATGTTAAAGAAGTTATTACTTATGAGTCAGTAATAGATGCAGATAATAAAAATCTTGCACTACAAGTAATAGATGATGAAGAAGTTGAATATATTACTTTTGCTAGCTCTTCAACAGTGAAAAACTTTATGACTTTAATTGGAGAAAATAATATAAAAAAATTAAATGACAAAAAAATCATTTCCATAGGACCAATAACAAGTAAGACTATAGAAGATTTTGGAGTTGAAATTTATAAGGAAGCTGATGAAGCTACAATTGATAGTATGATAGATATAATATCAAATGATAAAAAAGTATTAATGGGGGATATAACATGTTAAGAAGACCAAGAAGATTAAGAAGTAGCAAGGCAATAAGAAATTTAGTAAGAGAAACAAAACTACAAGTTGAAGATTTAATATATCCATTATTTATAGTTGATGGAGAAAACATAAAAAGAGAAATATCATCAATGGAAGGTGTTTATCATTTTTCAGTTGATATGCTAGAGGATGAAATAAAAGAATTAACTGACTTAGGAATAGAGCATGTATTATTATTTGGTGTTCCAGATGATGAGAAAAAAGATTGCTGTGCAAGTGAAGCATTTAATCCAGAAGGTGGAGTACAAAGGGCAGTAAGAAAAATAAAAGAAATAAATCCAGAAATGGGTGTTATATGTGATGTATGTATGTGTGAATATACTAGTCATGGACACTGTGGAATATTAACTGAAAGTGGATATGTACATAATGATAAAACTTTAGATTATCTTGCTAAAATATCTTTAAGTTATGCACAGGCGGGAGCAGATATGGTTGCACCATCTGATATGATGGATGGAAGGATAAAAGCAATCAGAGAAGCATTAGATGGAAATGGATTTGAAAATGTAGCTATAATGGCTTATAGTGCTAAATACGCTTCATCATTCTATGGACCATTTAGAGAAGCTGCACATTCTGCACCTCAATTTGGAGATAGAAAAACTTATCAAATGGATCCGGCAAATACAAATGAAGCCCTAATAGAAGGACAATTAGATGTTCAAGAGGGTGCAGATATAATAATGGTTAAACCAGCTTTATCTTACCTAGATGTAATCCAAAGATTTAAAGATAACTTTGATTTACCAATAGCAGCTTACAATGTAAGTGGTGAATACTCAATGCTAAAGCTAGCTGTTAAAGAAGGATTATTAAACGAAAGTGCTATTTATGAAGCAGTAATGTCTATAAAAAGAGCAGGAGCAACTATAATAATAACTTATTTTGCTAAAGATATAGCTAAAATGTTAAAAAATAAATAATTATTGTAAGTCATAAAAGAAGGGGGATGAAAAACTATGAGTAATAAATTTGTTTTGTCGTATAGTGGTGGGAAAGATTGTATATTAGCTCTATATAGAAAGATAGAGCAAGGAGATGTTCCAGTGGCTTTATTGACTACAGTAAAAAAGTATTCTGAGGAAACTTGGACTCATGGCTTGACTTTTGATTTGCTAGAGCAAGTTAGTAAGAGTTTGGAACTCCCTATAATTTATGCACAGTGTGATGTATCTGAATATGAAGATGTATTTGAAGAAAAACTAAAAGAAGCTAAAAAAATGGGTGCCACATCTGTAGTATATGGAGATATAGATATTGAACAACATAAAAAGTGGGGGATTGATAGAGCTGAACATGCAGGTTTAGATTATGAATTTCCTCTTTGGCAAGAAGACAGAGAAAAACTTGTTCATGAAGTAATAGATAGTGGTTTCAAAGCTGTAATAAAAAAAGTAAATTTAGATTATATGAGTGAAGATTTTCTAGGAAAAACACTTACTAAGGAATTAATTGAAAAAATTAAGTCTAAAGGAGTGGACCCTTGTGGTGAAAATGGAGAATATCATACATTTGTAGTTGATGGACCTATATTTGACTACAAAATAAATATTAAACATGATAAATCAAAAATAGAAAATAATTGTGCGTTATCAATAATGTAAAATATAGATTAATAAAAATACCTTAAAGCTTAGTTTATAGAACATCTTTAGGGTATTTTTAATTTTAAATTATTAAATTACAATATAACTAGAATTAAATAATTAAAATAACAGGGAGTTAAAATGTATTATCCAATAAATTTAAAAATAGATGATATGAAAATAGTTATTATAGGTGGAGGAAAAGTTGCTTATAGAAAGTGTATGAATTTTTTAGCTTTTAATAAAAAAGTTAAGGTAATAAGTCAAGAGTTTATAGAAGAATTTGAAGAAATAAAAAATAAGATTGAAATGATAAAAGATAGCTATGATGAAAAATATATAAAAGATGATTTTGTTGTTGTGGCTGCAACTAATAATAAAGAAGTAAATCATCAAATAGGTACTTATTGTAGACAATACGGTAAGTTAGTAAATGTTGTAGATGATAAAGAGTTATCTAATTTTACAGTACCATCCTTTGTCAAAAGAGGAGACTTGTTATTAAGCGTATCTACAGGAGGAAAAAGTCCATCTTTATCTAGTAAAATAAGAAAAGATTTAGAAGAAGTATATGATGAAAGTTATGAAGAATATGTAGAACTTTTAGGACAGGCTAGAGAGATGATAATTAAAAATACGGATGATATAAAAGAAAGAAGAAAAAAATTAAAAGAACTTCTAGACTTAAGTTTTGATAAACTTAGGGAAATCTATTCAAAGTAAATTAGATAAAAATGAAAAAATGGTAATTTTAAGATTATATATAAATGAGAATTAAAAAAAGTAGTATAAATACTCCTGAAAGATAAAAACTAACTTTAAAAGAAGTTTTAGGAGGTAATATAAATGAAAGTAACATTTCAAGGAAATCCAATAACACTAAAAGGAACACAAGTAAAAGTAGGAGATACAGCTCCAGATTTTACAGTTGTAGATAATGATTTAAATCCACTTAAACTTAGTGATACAAAAGGTAAAAGAGTATTTTTAACAGTACCATCTATAGATACAGCCGTTTGTGATACTGAAGTTAGAAGATTTAATCAAGAAGCCACTAAATTAGGTGAAGATGTAACAATATATACTGTTTCTATGGATTTACCATTTGCCCAAGGAAGATGGTGTGGTGGTGCTGGAATAGATAGAGTAAAAACAGTTTCAGACTATAAAGACAGAGAGTTTGGGAATAACTATGGAGTTTACATAAATGAGCTGGGTCTTTTATCTAGAGCAGTATTTGTAGTAGACGAAAATAACAAAGTTGTATATGTGGAGTATCTAGAAGAGATAACAGAAGAGCCAAACTATGAAAAAGCTTTAGAAGCGCTGAAATAAATAAATAATCCAGGAAGAGTATATTATACCTCCTGGATTTTAATCTTTATGATTATGTTCAGATAGAAGTCTTAAAATATTTTGTTTATGATATTTATAAATTGCTTCGTTTACAATGGTATCCATGGATGCAACTCTTTTTTCTATTAAATAAAGACCATGAACATGGTGGATTAAATTATCACAACGGTCGAAATCATCATATAAAGTATTTAAATTATGAGTTTCATTTGAAAATGGTAATTCATCAACCAGTTGATTATAGAATTCTTGTAGATTATCATATTTTTCATTAAGTTTAATATAAGAGGAAGAAAAATCCATATTTTCTACCATGTAATTAATTATATTTATACAATCGTTATAAGCTGAATTAAATGAGTTCCATAAGTATTTTGTATATTTACGTCTACTTACAGTATAATTAACTACTAAAGCTATAACAACTCCAACTAAAGTATCTATAGTACGCATTATGGAATAATTAAGTGCGTGATTATCTCCAACTCCAAGACAGATCGAAGTAAAAGTAACAGAAGCTATGGCAGAGGCATCAGAGATTTTCATAATATTACAAAGGTGAATAATAAGAATTACACCTAATGTGGCAGGAATAATATCTCCTCTAAAAATAAAAGTGGAAAGATAACCTATAACACCACCAAGTAATGTACCTAAAATTCTAGTCCAGGAAACCTCTAAAGAATTTTTCATAGTATTTTTTATTGAAAAAATACATACTGACACTGTATAAACTGGTGTTTCAACTATGCCTAAATATCCAGCTAAAGTGGCAAAGAAAACGGCAATACCAGTTTTAATATTTCTCATTCCAATTTTTTGCATATAAAGTCCTTCCTTAAGATATTATTAGGAGTGCCTAATAGTATTATTTGTATTATTATACCATATTATTATATTTGTAATTATTTTTATGAAGTTAAGTGCGTAGATAAAGTATTAAAAGATATATTATTTTAAAATTTTAATAATATAAAGAAAAAATGAAAAACTAAAATATAAAGAGGTATGAATAAGAATAAGAAATTTGAAAATAAAAAACTATTCACTTTTTATCAAAATGAAATATAATAGAAAGGTATTATTTTTTAAGATATCAAAAATAAAATAATGTATTTATATATAAATTCAACAAGCTATTTAACAATATTGGAGGAGCAAACAACATGAAAACTATAAAAAAGATAGTAATAACGGGAGGTCCTTGTTCTGGTAAAAGTACAATGCTTAACTTAATAGAAAATACTTTTAAAGAAAAAGGATATAAAGTTTTAATAGTTTCAGAAACAGCAACAGAATTAATAAGAGGTGGAATTTCGCCACTTGGTGGTAAGGAGAATATGTTTATATTCCAAGACTATCTTCTAAACCTTCAATTTAAAAAAGAAGAAGTTTATGAAAAGGCTGCAGCTGAAATGGATGCAGATAAAATTATCATACTTTATGATAGGGGATTATTAGATAATAAAGCTTATGTTTCAAAAGAGGAGTTTGAAGTAATATTAGATAGATTTGGCACAACAGAAAATGAATTAATAGATAGATATGATTTAGTACTACATTTAGTTACTACTGCCAATGGAGCAGAAGAACATTATACATTGGCTAATAATGCTGCAAGAAGTGAATCTTTAGATGATGCAAGAAAATTAGATGAATTAACTATGAATGCTTGGGTAGGTCATCCTCGTTTAAGAATATTTGATAACTCTACAGATTTTGAAGGAAAAGTAGAAAGAGTATTAAAAGAAATATACAATGATTTAGATGAGCATATGCCAACAGGCACTATACGTAAGTACTTAGTAGATGTGGAAAATATAGATATAGATAGTATAATAAATACTTCAGAAAAAATGGATATAGTGCAACATTACTTAAAATCTTCTAATCCAAATATGGAAAGAAGAATAAGACAAATAGGAAATGGAGAAAACTATTCATACTATTACACTGAAAAAGAAAAAGTTAATAATCACAGAACATTTAGAAGAGAAAAGAAAATAAGTGATAAATTATACTTAACATATTTATCAGAAATAGATAATCAACTTTTTACTATAATAAAAACGCGTCATTGTTTCGTATATGAAAATCAATATTTCAAATTAGATATATTCAACAATGATAAAAAATACGGAATATTAGAAATAGAAGCTACAGATCAAAATGGAACCATATTACTTCCAGACTTCTTAAATATAAAAGCAGATGTAACAAAAGATTCTATGTATTCAAATTATGAAATTTCAAAAAGAAATTATGTAGGAAAATAGATAAATTAAACACTTTCATAAGTTTATGAAGGTGTTTTTTTATGAAAATAAAAAGGATAATTATGATAATTTATGAATATTATTTTGAAGAGAAATAATATTTAATAGGAGTGATAAAATTTGAGGCTGGTTTGTTATAACATACATAAAGGCATGGATGAATTTAGAAGAGTTACTTTGCTTCAACTTATAAAATATCTGAAATCTTTAGATGCAGATGTGATTTGTTTACAGGAGGTATTATACTATCAGTTTAATATGATGAAGTTAATATTGAAAATGGATGGAGTATTTGCTATTCATGTTCATAATAAAAAAATGAAATTTGGGATTTGTATTTTAAGTAAAGAAAAAATAATTAAAAGCAATCATATTTTATTAACTAGTAAAAAAGAACAAAGAGGTATTTTGAGTATAGATAGAGAAAATGAAGTTATTATAAATACTCATTTAGGTTTGGATAGTGAAGAGAGAAAAACTCAGATAAGCGAAATATTAAATTTCGCTAAAAATAAAGATAAAAACATTATAATTTGTGGAGATTTTAATGAAGAAAATATAAATTTATCATCCTATAAAGATGTTGCTAAATATTTATTTGAAGATAGAAAAGCAACATTTAATAAATGGAGAATAGATTATATTTTTTGTAGTCAGGTTACAAAAGTTAAATCATATCAAGTAGATCAAGTATTTTACTCTGATCATTTTCCTATTATGATAGAGATGTAAAGTAAAAAAATTGAAAATGAGAAAGTTTATTAAATACGTTTCATTTAAATTTATGTAAGGAGTGGGTTTAATGAGTAGTGGTGGAAATTTACTTCAAATGGTTTTTGATGGTATATGGTCAACTGGCGAGATGATATTTAAATCTTTTAGAAAAAAAGAAGAAGAAAAAGCACCTTTAGACATATTTTTTAGCAAAGCTGGTTTATGTAATAAAGATCAAGAATATCCTAAATTGGTGGAGACAATAGTGACCAATAAAGAAAAAATTTACAAAGTGGAATGTCCTTTAGGTCTTGGAAAATCAGATTTTCAAAAATATTCTGATGCCTTAGAAGTATTTTTGGGCGAAGAAGTGGAGCTAAAATCATCAAAAGGATTTATATATATAAAGATGAAATAGCTCTTTTTTAATTATTTTAAGTATAAAAAATCATAAAAAAATATAATTTGAATTTACAGAAAATTATAATTTTATTGACTATTCTAACATATAGCCCTTATAATAGACACAGGGGAAAGGTTAGGCGGACATTTAAGGAGGTCACAATGAAGAAATTAAATAAAGATATAATAATAGTAGGCTTTGCTTTATTTGCAATGTTTTTTGGTGCAGGAAACTTATTATTCCCACCATTTTTAGGACTTATAACAGGTAAAAGCTGGTTAACTGGTTTTACAGGATTTATACTAGCGGACGTAGGTTTATCCTTACTAGCAATACTTGCCATAGGAAAATGTGGTGGTGAAGTTAGTAAAGTATTCTCAAGAGCAGGTCATAAATTATCTATTGCATTAGGATGTGCAATAATGATTTGTATAGGACCGCTTTTAGCAATACCAAGAACAGCAGCAACAACATTTGAGATGGGAATTCAGCCTATATTTGGAAATTTTAATGCCGTAATATTCTCAGTAATATTCTTTGCAATAACATTATTATTAACAATAAAACCATCAAAAGTTGTTGATATAATAGGTTCTTACTTAACACCAGCTCTATTAATAGCATTATTAGTGTTAATAGGAATGGGAATAATTAATCCTTTAGGAAGCATTGAACCATCAACAATAGATAATGTATTCTCAGAAGGAGTATTCCAAGGATATCAAACATTAGATGCACTAGGAGCAGTTTCTTTAGGAGCAGTAGTTATAACAAGTATTGCCAATAAAGGATATACTAAAAAAGAAGAGCAAGTTAGCATAACATTCAAAGCAGGATTAGTAGCAGCTGCTGGATTATTCTTAGTTTATGGAGGATTAACATATCTTGGTTCAACAGTATCAAGTATGTTTGATTCAAATGTATCACAAGCAGGACTGATAGTTTCTATAACAGAAATGTTATTAGGATTCCCAGGTAAAGTAATACTTGGAATAATAGTAGCTCTTGCATGTTTAACAACAGCAATAGGTTTAACATCTGCAACTGGACAATATTTTGCAAAGCTTTCAAATAATAAAATAAAATATGAAACAATAGTAACAGTAGTATGTATATTCAGTTTAGTGATATCTAATTTTGGAGTTAGTACAATAATTCAATTCTCAGCTCCAATATTAACATTTGTATATCCACCAACAATAGTTTTAGTAGTATTTACACTATTAGGTGAAAAAATTAAAAATGATAATGTATTTAAATTTGCAACATATGCTGCACTATTTATAAGTATATTAAACATAATGAGTGACTTTGGAGTTAAAGTTCCAGTAATAAATAGTTTACCATTAGCAAGTTTAGGGTTTAACTGGGTATTACCTGTATTAGTAGCTTCAGCAATAGGATACTTTGTTAAATCTAACAATAAATCAGAATATGATGAAGAAAAAATTGCAGTTTAGAATTTAATTAAATAAATTAAAATTTAGAGTTATTTAGAAATTATTATTAATTTTTGAATAGCTCTTTTTATTTTAAGAAAAACAATTACAGTAATAGAGGACTTTAAAAAGTCATAAATATTAATAGTACATATAGGGAGTTGAAAAATCTAAAAAATTAATAAAAGAGGAGGATAAATTTGATTTTATTAACTCTAATAAAAAAAGAGCTGAAGGCTTTTTTCAGAAGTAAAAGCGATGTAATTATCATGCTCATATTCCCAGTAATTCTTATTTTTGTTATGGGAAAATCACTTAATAATTTAATGAGCGTGGAGAAAAATATATTTAATAATAAGACTATATACTATAGGATAAATGCTCCAATTAATAATGAAAAGAATTTACAACTTTTTTATGATTTTATGATTAATTTTGAGAAAAAAACAAATGTAAAATTTATAGAAAATAAGAATTATAAAAATGCTACTAATGATGTAAATAATAATAAAGCTATATGCTTTATGGATATTTATGATAATAAAATTAATTATTTTAGAAATGAGAAAAAAGAAAGTACAGAAAGTAAAATATTTAGAAATCTATATGAACAATATATGAGAAAATATTCTTTTTTGCAGACAATGAGTAAGTCCAATTCAAAGCAAATGACAAGTCTATCAAATTACCAGATAAAAATTTTATTAAAAGATGAAAACATAAATGAAGAAGAGATAAGTTCTTATACATATTACACTTTTGCCGAACTAATCTTAATTATTTTATACATATCAACATTAACATCCATATCTATGTATAAGGAAAGATTTTTACATACTATGACTAGATTGAAAGTTTCAGGTACTAATAAATTTAATATACTTGCATCAAAAATAGCTTTGGGAATAATTATAGGATTAATGCAAACATTTGTGGTTTATATTATGAGTACTAAATTGCTTCATGTTAATTGGGGAGATAACTTAATTTATATAATGCTTGTTTTAATTTCATTTATAATATTCAGCTCAGTTTTAGGAATATTTATCTCCATAATTTTTGATGATCAAAAAACAGCCTACACAGTTAATAATATTCTTATAATTATAATGGGATTTTTAGGTGGATCTTATGTTCCTATTTGTTTAGTAAAATCAACGAGAATTACAGGTTTTCTTTGTAATATTATGCCAAACTATTGGGCTAATACTGCCATATTGGGACTACATTATGATATGGAAACTAAATATTATATTATTTCCATACTTATATCACTTAGCTTATCAGTTATTATGTTGATAGTGGGAAACTTCATATCAGAACAAAAGGTTGGTGGTAGTTTTGATTAGTCTAATAATAAATACCATGAAATTACTTATAAAAAAGAAAAGTTATATTCTAATGGGAATTATATTACCAGCCTTTGTAATAATATTTTTTACTTTTGAATTTGGTAATGAATATAAATTTAAAGTAGGGATAATAGATAAAGATAATTCTTATGCATCTGAAGAAATTGTAAAAGTTATAGATGAATTAGAAGATGTAGAAACTATCCATATTAAAGAAAAAGATTATAAAATGCTTTTAGTTAGCCAACAAATTCAAATGGCTATAATTATAAATAATGATTTTCAAGAAAAACTTTTAAACAATGAAGATAACAATATAATAATAAAATCTATTACTGAAAGTGATGTTAATGCAGTTGTAAGAACTATGGTAGAGTTAAAGTGTGAAGATTTATCAATGATATCAAATATAAGCAATAAAGATATAAATAATTTCAAAAATTTTAATGAAAATTATAAAGATGAGATTACTAAATTAAGTTTAAATGATGTAGATGAAAGTAAGCCGCAAATTGAAAAATCTCTGGGGTTAATCATATTTATTGTATTTATCATTTGTGGAAATATAGTAAATTTTTTAATTGAAGATGAAGAAAATAATACGAAAATTCGTATTCTTAGTTCAGGAATAAGTAAATGGAAGTACTATTTTTCCTTAGTTTTTGTTTTTTATATAATGTCATTTTCAACAATTCTTATTTATTATCTACTATGTAAAATATTTAGTATAAATTTTGGTATGGAAAATAGTATAAATTTTCTTGTTGTGATGATGGTTTTAAATCTTTTAGCTCTAAGTTTTAATTTATGTATAGTTGCTTTTACAAGAAGTAGATATACTTCAACTATAGTAAATATTTTGATAATAGTTCCTTGTTGTATGTTAAGTGGAGTATTTTGGAATTTTCATGTTATGGCAGATAATTTGCAAAGAATAGGAAGTTTTATGCCAACTAGATGGGTTATACTTTGTGTTGAAATATTGCAAAGAACTAATAATTTACAAAGTATAAATACATATTTATGCTCACTTACACTACTATCAATTATATTTTTTGTAATAACTTTTATTAAATTGAGAAAAAATAAAGAAATTTAAAGTTTATATAAAATAAAAGGGTTGAACGATTAAGAAGTTCAACCTTGAATTTTTGATAAAAGAGAGTTTTGATTAAGAAATTAATTATCTGAATTAAAGGTAAAATATAATCCTTTAGTGACTACATTAAAATTATTATTTACAAAATTACAAAGTGTTTGGATTATGCCAAGTGTATCTGCATTGACAACACCAACGATTCTCTGTTGGATAAGTAGTTCATAATAACTATTATCAACATCTTTTATAGGAAATAAAGAATTTGGAGCATCTACATAAGCCTCTACACCAGGAAGTACTTTACCATTTTCATCATAAGCTAACTCTAAATAATCTTTAGGTCTAGTTGCCAGATTAATAGAATACTTTTTTTCACCGCAATTTACATGAACTTTATAATTATTTTTAAATACTGCACTACAAGGACTATTTTTTGAAATATCATTCTGATTAAATAACTCTTTTATTTGATTATTTTCTAATTTGTAAATTACTCCAATTTCATATCCGCCAGAGCCACCAAAACTACCCCTAACCATTATTTCATCTTTTTTATCATTTGTGAAATCACCACAAAATAGTTGCATATCATAGCCAGTATAATTTAACTTAATTTTTAATGGGTAACCAACCTCAGGTTTAATTACCAGTTCAAGATTTTCACTATAAGTACTATTTTCATAAGGAAAAACTCCAACTAAAATAGCCATATCTTGAGAGTTTTCATTAATTATATTGGCAGATATGCTATCTATAACAACTCTGTTATCTAAATCGGACATGAGAAACCTCCACATATAAATTTATATCTTTTATTAAAATATGAAGGCAGATTGTGTTATGTTAATATTATGAGGATGAATGCTAGGGATTACATTATTAAAAATAAGGGTAATATAGATAATACAATTGATATATTGAAAAATAATAATTATTATATAACTTATAAGTACAAATTAGGAGATGAGATAATTGACAAAAGATAGAGTGAGAATAGTATATAGAAATAATTATGAGCGAATTGTGGAAGAAAGCAATGTTAGGAATTTCAGAGCATTAGTAGAATGGATGGAAGATTTTAATGAAGGTAATTCAGTACCATCATTAGTCTTATTTGGTAGAGATTTAGGAAGTAACTTTTCTATCAATAAAAGCAATGTAAAAACAATTGAATTTATTGATTAATAAAATACTCATGAAGATAAGTTAAACTTATTATCATGAGTATTTTAACATTTAAAAACATGAAGTATATAATTTAAGTTATCTATTTATCAAGTATATTAGTATGTCCACCTAAATAAATTTAACAACCTAAGGAAGTTTAAAACATAAAATATAATATAAGTCAAAATTAGTTATATTGGGAGGTGACTATATGACTTTGTATGAAGAAGCTTCTTTTATAGTTGAAAAACTCTCCTTAGAAGAAAAGTGTAAATTTTGTTGCGGTATAGATTTTTGGGAATCATTTAGTAAAGATGAGCTTGGTATTCCATCAATAATGATGTGTGATGGACCACATGGTCTTAGAAAAGAAATTAAAGAAAACTTTTGTTTTACAAGTAACAAAGTTGAAAAATCTACTTGTTTTCCCACATCAACAGCTTGGGCATCATCATTTGATGAGGATTTAATTTATAGAGTGGGCAAAGCTCTAGGTGAAGAGTGCAGAAAAGAAAATGTAGCAGTAATTTTAAGTCCAGGAATTAATATAAAAAGAATACCTATATGTGGTCGTAATTTTGAATATTTAAGTGAAGACCCATACTTAAATGGAAAAATATCAGCGGCTTTAATTAAGGGAATACAAAGTAAAGGTGTGGCAGCTTGCTTAAAACATTTTGCTGCAAATAATCAAGAAAATAATCGTTATACTGTAAATGCCATAATTGATGAAAGAACACTTAGGGAAATTTATTTAAAAGGATTTGAGATTGCCATCAAAGAAGCTAATCCTTGGTCAATCATGATGGCTTATAATAGATTAAATGGAGAGTATTGTTGTCAAAATAATTATTTGATTAATGATGTATTGAGAAAAGATTGGAATTACAATGGCTGTATAATTAGTGACTGGGGCGGAGTCAATGATATTGTTGAAAGTATTAATAATGGATTAAATTTGGAAATGCCAGGCTATAACGATGATTACTACAAAAACATAGAAAAAGCTGTGAAAAATAATAAAATAAAAGAAGAAATTTTAGATGAATCTGTTAAAAAAGTGATTGAATTAATTTTAAAATATAAAGAAGGTAAAAAAATACCATATAGATGCAATATACAAGAACATATTAATTTAGCTCAAGAAGTAGCTGAAAATAGTGCAGTATTATTAAAAAATACTGACAATATTCTTCCAGGAAATACTAATCAAAACATAGCAGTAATCGGAAAATTAGCAAAAGAACCAGTAATACAAGCTTTAGGAAGTTCTAAAGTTAATCCAAATACAATGGATAATTCATACGATGCCTTTTTAGATAATAATTGTAAAATATCTTATGCAGATGGGTATTCTCTAGAAGATGAGGAAATAGATGAATGTTTACTAAAAGAAGCTATTGAAATCTCAAAAAATAAAGATATAGTTTATTTATTTGTTGGAAATCCTAAATATACTGAAGCAGAAGGATATGATCGAAAAAATATAAATCTACCAAAATTACATGAAAAATTAATTTATGAAATTGGAAAAATAAATAAAAATTTAGTGGTTATTTTACAGTCTGGATCTGTTGTAAAAATGGATTGGAGTGATGTGCCTAAAGCTATACTATTGACACATTTAAGTGGAGCAAGAGGTGGTAATGCAACAGTAAATATATTATTAGGAAAGAAAAACCCTAGTGGAAAATTAAATGAAACTTATTCTAATGACTTAGAAGACTATCCAGCTATGAAATTTTACCCTGGTGATAGAAATCATTTAGAATATAGAGAAAGTATTTATGTTGGATATAGATATTTTGATACTGCAAAGAAAGAAGTCAAATATCCCTTTGGATTTGGCCTTTCATATACAACCTTTGAATATAGTAATATGAAAATAAAACATAATAATGATAATACAATAAATGTGTCTATTACTATAACAAATACAGGAAATATGGAAGGAAAGGAAGTAGTTCAACTTTACATTTCTTGTTTAAATTCAAAATTATTTAGAGCAAAGCAAGAGTTAAAAAGATTTAAAAAGATAAATTTATTACCAGGTGAAAGTAAAGAAGTTACTTTTAATTTAGATGAAGAAAGTTTTTCTTATTATAATATATACACACATAAATTTGAAATTGAAGAAGGACAATATAGTATAAATATTGGTTCATCATCAAGAGATATAAAATTTTCATCTATAATTAATAAAAGTGGAACTTGTAATAAAGTTCCTAATTATAAAGAAAAATCACCATCTTACTATAAACTATATGAAAAAGAATTTAATCCTGGTATAGAGGAATATGAAAATATTTATGGAAATAAATTACCAATAACAACTAATGCAATTCATCCATTTACTGTAAGTTCAACAATTAATGATATAAAGCATGTTTATGGTGGCGATTTAATTATATCATTTATTAATAAAAAAGCTTATAAGTTTTCAGGTGCAGATAGATATATGCAAATTACAATTAAAGAATCTTTAAATGATTCACCACTTAGACTTATGACAATGGTAACTAGAGGAGCTATCAGTCATAAAACAATTACAGGGCTTGTAAATTTACTAAATAAACATTATATAAAAGGTCTATTAGAAATTTTAAGAAATACAAAAAGATTTTAAAAGAATAGAAGATATTTTTATTGGATAAATTATAATTAAAATATCATCAAGGAGATTTATTATGGACAATAATAGAAATAGAATGAAAGATAGACCAAAATCAAATCCTGAACTTAGAAAAATGTACTCAGAACACGGAGCAGATATTGGAATAGAAAATGGTCAAAAAATAGGTGCTAGAGACTGTGGCACAAGTAAAACTAAAACAGAAAAACTTTATCATAAAGCAAAGAAAAAAGATTAGTTAAAAAAATCGTATCAAATTTAATTTGATGCGATTTTTTTATGCAATAAAATATTAAATTATAAGTTGAAATATTAACAAATAAGTCTATTTTAATCACTTTTATTATAAAAAAATCATATAAAAATATATGAGGAAGGACTTTTAGTGTCATCCGTCATTGTATTTACATGCAATTTTAAGGAGGAATTTACTTGAATAATGATTTAAATGAAAAAGTGAGTGCAAAGTATTGGCTTAGAAAAATGATTAATGAAAATAATGGTATTGAATTATCCAATAAAATATTAGAAAAAGATACTAGAATAGACACAATAACATGGTTATCTCCTTTGCAAAATGAAAACTACAGAGAATATATGTTGAATTCACCAATTATGTTGCAAAAGCTAAATCAAAATAAACTTTTACTAAGTAGAGAAGAATTAAACTTTTGGCCACAGAGAGAGCCATTATGGGATGCTATTGGTGTGGGAAATATGAAAGATTCAGAAGAAAAAATATTGGTGCTAGTAGAAAATAAAAGTAATTTAAAAGAACTTAGAAGTAAGTTAGCGTCAAAAAATGAAAATAATAAAAGATTAATACTTGATACTATGAAAGAAACTTATGACGAACTGGGAATAAAAGGTGATTTTAATAAATGGTTTGATACTTACTATCAAATTGCCAATAGAATTACATTTATGCATCAACTTATGAAAAAAGGATATAAGGTTAAGGTGGTTTTTCTTAATATTGTTGAAGATTATATGTATAATAATATATCAAAAACTCAATGGGTTGATGAATACTGTAAGATGTTAAATGAAATAATTGGAGAGAGATTTGTTCCTAGAGATATTTTAATAATAGACTTAAAGGTGCACGAAGATAAATAAAAATAAAAACGTATTGAATTAATTCAATACGTTTTTTGCAGTGCTTTGATGAAAATATATAAAATTTTAATTTTATAACAATGAATATTGACTCAATGAACTTAAAGGGCTATTATTTAGAAGTATTTTAGATACGAAAACTAATATGGGGGGGCACTTTTATGATGAACAAAATAAAAAATATCACAAAATCAGAGGTGTTTACCAGGCCTACTTCTAATTTGTGCAACTGCAATATCAATATTAATAGCAAATAGTAATTTAAGTGAAATATATATCAATATATTTCATCACACAAATCTAATTGGTAATTTCAATTTACATATGATCATAAATGATTTTATGATGGCAATATTCTTTTTATATGTGGGATTAGAAATAAAAAAAGAAATATTAGAAGGATCATTGTCAAGTTTTAGAAAAGCATCTTTTCCAGTTATTGCTTCTTTAGGTGGGGTTATAGTACCAGCAATAATTTTTATGGTAATAAATAAAAATACTGAGTATTTACCTGGTGTTGGTGTTGCCATATCAACAGATATAGCTTTTGCAATTGGAATCTTTATGATATTTAAATCTAGACTAAATTCAAATCTAAAAATATTCCTACTATCATTAGCAGTAGTAGATGATTTAATTTCTATTTTAGCCATAGTATTTTTATATTCAGCAAAAATAAATTTAAAAGCACTTATAATATCATCAATAATTTTATTAGTTTTATTAGGATTAAATAAAATATTAAATATTAGAAAAATAGGTCCATATCTTTTTGGCGGATTATTTTTATGGTATTTTACATATAAGAGTGGTATACATGCTACAATAAGTGGAGTGTTACTTGCAGTAGTAATACCATCTAGCAAAGACAAAAATGGAGAGTCCATATCAGATATACTAGAGCATAAGCTGACAAAGCTTTGTAATTTAATAATATTACCTTTGTTTGCATTTGCTAATACTTCTATTGCAATTAGCTTTAGTAGTAATGTGGCAGATGCTTCAAATTTAATTATGGGAATAATATGTGGTTTAGTTATTGGAAAACCACTTGGCGTTGTGTCATTTAGTTTTATAGCAACTAAACTACATATTGCAGAAAAACCAGAAACAGCCTCATGGATATCAATTATAGAAGTGGCATTACTTACTGGAATTGGATTTACAATGTCTATATTTGTATCAGAATTAGCATTTGCATATGATGAAAATGTTATTAATTTAGCTAAGTTATCAATATTGACAGCTTCCATGGCATCTATAATAGTAACTCAAATGGCACTATATTTAAAACATAGTAGAGTAGCAGCAAAAATAAAATATATAGTTGGATAAACTACAGAATATAAAAATAAAAACATCAGTGAATTTGTAAAAATTACTGATGTTTTTTTATTTTTTCCGTTTTTTATATTATCTCCAACATCTTTTACAAGCTCTATAGCCTTTTGCCTTTGCTTGAGATACTGTCATTTTTATAGCACCTTCCATGTTATGTGCAGTTGCAGTTTTATGATAAATATTAGAAGTATATGAACCTCCGTTAGCATAAACATATTTTGAAGAAGATGAACTTGGGTTAGAGCTAGAAGAAGAGCTAGCTTTAACTGTTACAGTTTTTGATTTAGTAGCATATCCATTTTTACTCATTTTAATAGTAATTTTAGTGTTTTTCTTTTTCTTAGATATTTTAATTGTATATGATCCAGAAGAAGAAACAGTTGATTTACCTATTTGCTTTCCACTTACATAGGCTTTAACTGTAGCACCTTTAGTACCTTTACCAGTTATTTTTGTTGATGAACTATATACTGAGTTAACAGTAAAAGTTTTGAAAGTTTTCTTTGAAGCAGCTTCAATAACATTTATATTTGAGCTATTAGAAGTGCTTAATATAGGCGTAATAGACATAGTAAATGCAATTACAATTGATAAACCTAACGATTTACATATTTTTTTCATTGTAAATTCCCCCACTTATTATAATTAATATTTTGAATAAAAGTATTTTTATGTATTTCATAGAAAATTATAACATTATGAATATTATTTTATCAATATATAAATAAAGAGCATAAGAATAATGACTAAAAATAATTATAAATATTCATAATTATAAGGTAAAATAAAAGAAGAGATAATTTGTGGAGGATGAATATGATAAGTAAAAAGCAGTTTTTAGATACATACAATATTAATGAATTAGAGCTTGAAGAATTAAATATAGATTGGCAAGACTTAAAGGCAATTCATGATGATTTTTTAGAATGTAGAAAAAGCTATGAAACTCAAGCTGATTTAATTGCAAATATATTAAGGGGACAGCCTAAAGTCCATTCTGTAAAAACTAGAATAAAAGATATGAGACACTTGATGGAAAAACTCATCAGAAAAACTCCAAATAGAAGAGAAAAATATGGTGAAGATTTTAAGTTTACAGTGGATAATTATAAAGATGAAATAACTGATTTACTTGGTATAAGGGTTATACATATATTTAAAGAAGACTGGGAAGAAATACATAACTTTATAACTAGCATGTGGAATGTTAGGGAAATAGTTGCCAATGTAAGAGAAGGAGATACTACAAAAAAATTCGATGAACAAGGAATAGCTGTGAGATCTAGACCATCAGGATATAGGTCTGTTCATTATTTGATAGAATCATATCCAACTAATAAAAAGCTTATTACAGAAGTACAAGTTAGAACTATTTTTGAAGAAGGATATGGTGAGATAGATCATCAACTTAGATATTCTCATGAAGATATACCAGAACTTTTAGGTCAAAATTTAATGTTGCTAAATAGAATCGCAGGAAGTTCAGATGAAATGGCATCTTTAATAAATATGTTAAGTCAAAGTATACAAGAAGTAGAAAATAAATTTAAATCAAAAATAAATGAAAAAGATAAGAAGATAGAAGATATTAAAGAAAAAATATCTAATAAAGATTATATAAATGATAATGATAAGAAAAGTTTAATTGAAGAAATTGATAACATATTAAAAATATAAATAAAATATCTAGGAAAATATATAAAAAATATAACTTCCTAGATATTTATAAAATTAAGTTAATTAATATAAAAGTTATTTTTTAATCTAATATATTGTAAAATATTGCATTTGCAATTGATAATAGAATGGCAGCCCATATTGAATTTAAAAATCCATTTAAATGAACGCCAGGAACTATTGAAAATGCTAAGTATAATACTATGCCATTGATAACTAATGAAAATAATCCAAGAGTTAAAAATGTTATAGGTAATGAAAAAAATTGAATAACAGGTTTAACAATAAGGTTAAGGCAACCAAAAATAATTGTCAACATAATTAAAGATCCCAAAGAACTTATATATACACTGGACATTAAGTATGAAATTATGTATAAAGATATGGCGTTAATAACTATAAATAGTGAAATTCTTCTCATATTTTTATCTCCTTTTTATTAATTTGTAAGTTTATTACTTTAATATAAAGATATGTAATCTTATAATTATTATATATCAAATTTTAAAAAACTATTTAAAATCTAATTAATATAAAGAAATATTTAGAAAATAAAAATACCCACATTACAAATTGTAGTGGGTATTTTTATTATAAATAATCTAAATGACCTATAATACCTTGTTTTAAGTTATATAAGTGTTTAAATCCATTATCTTCTAACATAAAAGCTGCCATAATACTTCTTCTACCAGACCTGCAATATATGACAACTTTATCATCTTTGTAAGGTAGAAGATGTTCTATTTGAGACTCTAAATTATTCAAAGGAATATTTATTGCATTTGGAATATGACTTGCTTCGTATTCTTCTTCCGTTCTTACATCAAGTAGTATAAATTTTTCTTTATTTTTTATCATCTCATTTAACTCTAATGAGTTTATATCTTCGTATATGTTCATTGAAAAATCTCCTTTAGTAATTATGAAATAAAAATATAGTCTCGTCTATTTATTATTTCACCAATTTAATAATATATTAATTGTACATAAAAATTATACTTTTAAATAGTACCCATATATTATAAGATAAAATCTATTTATATAAAATATGTGTAGTTACATAAAATATGGGTATATATATTAATATTAATATGGATATAAATTTGTTATTGTAATAAAATATAAATGACAGAAAATATATAGTAAAATATGGAGGATATTTTTATGGCACAAATGCTTAATAACGATAATTTTAATTCATCAGTAGAAACAGGAGTATGCGTAGTAGACTTTTTTGCAACTTGGTGTGGTCCTTGTAAAATGTTAGCCCCTGTATTTGAAGAATTAAGTGGAGAAATGGACAATGTGAACTTCTTTAAAGTTGATGTAGATCAAGCTTTAGATATAGCAAGAAAATATGCAATAACTACAGTTCCAACAATGATGATATTTAAAGATGGTGAAGTTGTAGATAAAATGATAGGATTCCTTCCTAAAGAACATATAAAAGCTAAAATAGAAGCTCAATTATAAAATTTAAAATTTTTATAAATAAGATGGTGAAATTAATTAAATTTCATCATCTTATTTTTTTGAAGAGATAAATAATAAGGAATTTTTTAGAATAATAGAGTGTTTAGCATAATAATTATTTTTAATTCTATTAAACTATTAAAATTTACAAAAAAGTTACAAAAATGTATTTTTTTTACTGTCGAAATATGGACAAATCAGCTTAAAAATGCAATAATAGTATTAAAACCAAGTAAATATGTTTCAGATATGTTACATATTGGAAGGGAGAAAGAAATTACAATCTTAAGAATTGTAAAATCGATTAATTATGAGTATAAATAAAAAATATGTAATGGCAGGTGTGCTAGCAACAGCATTAGTAGCACCATTAACAGATGCAACAAACTCTTATGCAGATGATACAAGAACAATAACAGGAAGAGTAAACTTTAGAACTGGACCAGGAAAAAGTTATTCATCTATGGGAAAAATAGAAAAAGGTAAAAAGGTTACTTATTTAGGTTCAAGTGGAAATTGGATAAAAATAAAATATAATTCAAAAACAGGATATATATATAAGGATTATATTTCAAAAGCAACAACATCAACTAGTTCATCAACATCAACTAGTGTAAGATATGTAAAATCTTCTGATGGATTAAATGTAAGAAAAGGACCATCAGTAAGTTATTCAAAGATTACAAACTTACCAAATGGAACTAAAGTTACAGTTAAGTCAACAAGTAATGGATGGTCAAAAATAACTTCAGGAAGTATAACGGGATATGTTAATAGCTCTTATTTAACGAGTAAAAAACCATCTACGGAAACTTCATCAAATACTTCAAATGATAAAAATAACCAAACAAATGAAACATCAACTACAAAATATATATCAGCTAGTAGTGGATTAAATGTAAGAAAAGGACCATCAACAAGCTATTCAGTAATTTCTACATTAGCTAAAGGAACTAAAGTTACAGTTAAGTCAACAAGCAATGGTTGGTCAAAAATAACTTCAGGAAGTATAACGGGATATGTTAATAGCTCTTATTTAACGAGTAAAAAACCATCTACGGCAACTTCATCAAATTCTAGTTCATCAAATACAAATTCTTCAACTTCAACCAGTAATTCAGCAAGTAAAGTTATATCTTATGCTAAGAAATTACTAGGAAAGCCTTATGTATGGGGTGCTCAAGGTCCAAATGGATTTGACTGTTCAGGATTTACATACTATGTATTTAAAAATTCTGCAGGAATAACATTACCTAGAACATCATCTGCTCAAAGTAAATATGGTAAGTCTGTAAGCAAAAGTAATTTAAAAGCTGGAGATTTAATATTCTTTGACACAGTTGGACCAAATAATGGTGCTGTTACTCATGTTGGATTATATATTGGCAATGGTCAATTTATACATGCAGCATCAGGACAAGGTAAAGTTGTTATAAATAACTTAAATAGCTCTTATTATGTAAAAGCATATGTAAATGCAAGAAGAGTTTTATAATTATTAAAAATTAAAAAAGAAATACATAGAGGAATTATTAGGATTTACTTAATAATTCCTTTTTTAATTATAAGCAATTTATAATTATAATGATTTTTTTATTTGAATAGACGTAAATAATTAAAAGTGCAATAATATATAATAAGAGGTAGAGTTAAATTTTAACAAAAAAGTTTAATCAATGTCACTTAAAAAAGATTTTATTATGAAGGGGTGGATAAAATGAATGTTACTCTTATATTATATGAAAGTAGATATGGTACTGGCAAAAACGTTGCTAATATCATATGTCCAGTTTTAGGTCCTGCAAAATCTTTTGACATTAATGATGTACCACAAGATATTAAGCACTATTCAAATGTTGTCTTAGTATTTTCCTTATACGGATATGAAAGTTGTGAAAAAATTTTATCATATATAGAAAATAATAAGATAGATCTTAGTAAGAAGAAAGTAGCTTTACTATGTATTGGTTTGAGTAAAAAAGATGGCACAAAAGAACTTAATAAAATAAAGTCAATTATAAATAAAGAAGATGCACTTTGTGAGTTTATAGAAGGCGAGATGTATATGAACAAACTTACTCAAAATGATAAAAGTAAAATAAAAGACTTTTGTGATAAGGTTAAAATGCCTTTTAGTGATTTGGGGAAATTTGATAAAAGTAGTGTTTTGGAATTGAGTAAAAAGTTAAGAGAATACTTTAATACACCACAATTTATTCCTCCAACTAATATAACTAAAAAAGAGATAGAAGATTTTTTAAAACGTAAAAATACATGTACTTTAGCTACAGGTTATGAAGATTATATAAGAGCTACACCTATAGAATATGAATATTATGATGGAAATATATATATTATTAGTGAAGGTGGCCTTAAATTTATAGGATTATCAGAAAATAAAAAAGTATGTATTTGTATTTATGAAGATTATACTAATATGAATAATTTATGTGGCTTGCAAATAAGCGGTAATAGTGAAATTTTAGAACCATGGTGTGAGGAATACATGGAAACCCTTGATAGAAAAGGTTTAAAAATAGAAAATATATTAAAATTACCATTTAATATGAACATAATAAAAGTAATTCCTGATAAATATGAATTTTTATATTCGAAATTTAAGAATTTAGGATTTGATTCTAAGCAAACATATATACCTAATAAATAGATTAATAATAAATTAAATGATATTTCGAATTTTCAAAAAATAAAAAATGTTGACAAAAAACAAAAAATATTTTATTATATCTATAATAAAAAAATAATTACTTACTTATCAAGAGAGGTGGAGGGACAGGCCCTAAGATACCCAGCAACCGATATATATTTTATATAAAAAGGTGCTAAATCCTGCAGCGAAGGCTGAAAGATGAGAGATAACTTAGTTTATTAAAGCTTGAGATTATTCTCAAGTTTTTTTTATATCCTATATTAGGATATTTTAAATTAAAAGTAAGTATCATAGAAGAAGGGAGAAGTATTATGAGTAATCAAAGAAAAGAGGGAAGTGCATTAGCATTATTACCTCTAGGTGTATTTTTAATTTTATTTATTGGAAGTGGAATTATAAGTGGAGATTTTTATAAAATGCCTACATTAGTAGCCTTTATAATATCGACATCAGTAACATTTTTATTTAATAGAAAAGTAGATTTTAATACAAAATTAGAAGTATTTTGTAAAGGTGGAGGAAATAAAGATATTATATTAATGTTATTAATATTCTTATTTGCAGGAGCTTTCAGTGGTGTTGCAAAAGCAATGGGTGGAGCAGATGCAGTAGTTTCTTTAGGATTATCAATTGTACCAGCCAACTTATTAGTAACAGGTTTATTTGTTATAGGATGTTTTATATCTATATCAATGGGAACATCTGTTGGAACAATTGCAGCCATAGGACCAATAGGTGTAGCAATTGCATCAAAGACAGGAATACCAGTAGCTTTAGTTTTGGGAGCAGTAGTTGGTGGTGCAATGTTTGGTGATAACTTATCAATGATTTCAGATACAACAATTGCAGCAACTAGAACCCAAGGTTGTGAAATGAGAGATAAATTTAAAGTAAACTTTGCTATAGTTTTACCAGCTGCAATCATTACTATAATATTACTTACTGTAATGACAAGAGGATATGTAGCTGCATTAAATGATACATATAATGTGGAATTAATAAAAGTTTTACCATATTTATTTGTACTTATAGGTGCCATATTTGGAGTAAATGTATTTTTACTTCTTGGTGGAGGAGTAATATTTGCAGGTGTTGTGGGTATAACAACAGGAGCACTAGACTTATTTGGAGTTATAAGTGCAATATCAGAAGGAATGTCAGGCATGTTTGAACTTTGTATGATATCTGTAGTAGTTGGAGGAATGGTTGAACTTATCAAATTTAATGGTGGTATAGACTTTGTTCTTAACTTTATCCAAAGCAGAATAAAAAATAAAAAAGGTGCAGAGTTTGGTATAGCAGCTTTAGTAAGTGTTGTAGATTTATGCACTGCTAATAATACTATAGCAATAGTTATGGCAGGACCTTTAGCTAAAAATATAGCAGATGAATATAATATAGATGCTAGAAAATCAGCTAGTATATTAGATATATTCTCATCTGTATGGCAAGGAATTATTCCTTATGGAGCACAGTTACTAACTGCGGCAGGCCTTGCGGGAATATCTCCATTTGCAATAATTAGCTATTTACACTATCCTATTTTAATGTTTGTATGTGGTATACTTGCTATATCATTTGGACTTCCAAGAGTAAAATCATCAGAAAAAAAATTAGAAGAAATTGCATAAATATAAAAAGAGTTATCTAAAGGATTTTTAGATAGCTCTTTTTTAATTGTAAGTAATTTATTATGAAAATTTAAAACTATAAATATAAGTATAAAAATATAAGACGAAGTCATACTTTATATGGTATACTAGAAAAGGCCTAAAATTATTTAGGATATTTTTTTGTTTAATTTAAGAAAATATAAAAGAGGTGAAAAACATGGAATGGATAGAAATATTTAAAGCCATTATACTAGGTATAATTGAGGGAATTACAGAATGGCTACCTGTTAGTAGTACAGGTCACATGATTTTAGTAGACGAATTTTTACAACTTGGTATGTCACCAGAATTCAAAGAAATGTTCTTTGTTGTAATACAGCTTGGTGCAATCATGGCTGTTGTACTTTTATACTGGAAAAAGATTTTCCCATTTAACTTTAATAAAAAGCCATTTGTAGAAAAAGATATAATTATAATGTGGATAAAAATAGTGCTAGCATGTATACCAGCAGCAATTATAGGATTAAAGTGGGATGATCAAATAAATGCATTATTCTATAATTTCCAAACAGTAGCAATTATGCTTATATTATTTGGTATCTTATTTATAGTTGTAGAAAATCATAATAAAGGAAAAACACCTAAGATAAATAATATGAATCAACTTACATATAAAGCGGCTCTTATTATAGGTTTATTCCAAGTAATAGCAGCAGTTTTCCCAGGAACATCTCGTTCAGGGGCAACAATAGTTGGAGCATTATTAATAGGTGTATCTAGAGAAATAGCAGCAGAATTTACATTCTTCTTAGCTATACCAGTAATGTTTGGAGCAAGTTTACTTAAACTAGTTAAATTTGGATTTGTATTCACAGGCTTTGAACTAGTTGTACTTGCAGTAGGAACAATAGTTTCATTTATAGTATCTGTATGGGCAATTAAATTCCTTATGGGATACATTAAGAAACATGACTTTAAAGTATTCGGTTGGTATAGAATAGTACTTGGAATTATTTTATTAGCATATTTCTTTTTTGTAAGATAAAAATAAAAAAAGCTATGGCAAAAATAAAAGCCATAGCTTTTTTTAGTATATAATAAAAGTATGTCTAAAAACTAAATATTAAAAAATATAAAGCTAGGGGAGGCAACTTATGTATTACGATTATCATATGCACTGTGATTTTTCTAGGGATAGTAAAACTCCTATGGAAGAAATGATAAGAAGATCAATAGAATTAAATTTAAAGGAAATTTGTTTTACAGATCACTCTGATTATAGTATTCTTATAAATAATATTGAAGAAGATCATGCAGTTGATTACAAAAACTACTTAAAATCTTTAGAATTTTTCCAAAATAAATATAAGGAAAAAATCAATATAAAAAAGGGTGTAGAAATTGGTTTGCAAAATCATACTATTGATAAATGTATTGAAGATATAAAAAGTCATGATTTTGATTTTGTAATAGCATCTATACATACTATAAATAAGTTTGATTTAATAGATAGGGATTTCTATAAAGATAAATCACAATATGAAGCATACAGACAATATTATGAAAATTTATATAATATCATAAAGAAATTTAAAAATTACTCTGTACTTGGTCATCTTGATTTAGTAAAAAGATATGGAGATTTAAATAATATAATTGATGATAAAGTATTTGGCGATGAAATTGATGAAATTTTAAAAATGGCTATATATGATGGAAAGGGTATTGAAATAAATACATCTTGTTTTAGATATAATATGCCTGATTTGACACCTTCATCTTATATATTAAAAAGATATAAAGAACTTGGTGGAGAAATTATAACTACTGGTTCTGATTCTCATAATCCAGCTCAAGTAGCTTATGGATTTAAAGAAGTTTACTCAAGATTAAAAGATATGGGATATAAATATATTTGTACTTTTGATAAAATGAATGCCAATTTTATAAAATTATAAATATAAAGAAACTTACTAAAAGGGTTGTAATAAAAATATTACAACCCTTGAATTTTTAATATATTTGTTTGAAACCTTCCCCAAGGGCCTCATGAACATCTGTAATAACAACAAAAGAATTAGGATCAACAGATTTAACTAATTTTCTAAGAGTAGAAACTTCTCTTTTACCCACAACTACAAGCAGTGCATCTTTTTCTTCTTTTGTATAACCACCTTTTGCACTAAGAATAGTTACACCTCTATTCATTTTTTCTAAAATTGCCTTGGATATTTCTTGTGGGTGATTTGAAATAATAGTAAATGATTTAGCACTGTAAATACCTCCAATTACCATGTCACTAACTACAACAGCTATGTATAATCCTAGTGCTGAATATAAACCAACTTCTACTTTTCCAGTAGCTAGAATTGATGATATAACTACTATAAAATCAGCTACTCCCATTAATTTTGGAACACTAACCGATGGAAACCATTTATTCAAAATTAGTCCTATTAAATCAGTACCACCTGTTGTGCCGTTTATTTTAAAAATTATCCCAAGTCCTAGTCCTAATATTACTCCACCTGTTAAAGTAGATAATAGTACATCATTAGTAATTTCTAAAGTCATAAAATTTTCGCATAAATTTAATGCTAATGTGAAAAATATAATACCTAATAAAGTTTTCAGACACTCCCTTTTACTTAAAACCTTATATGCAATAATAAATAATGGCACATTAAAAAATAAATTTACTAGCCATAAAGGTATACTAAATAAATAGTTGATTATTACGGCTAAACCAGTTAATCCTCCAGGTGCGATTGAATGAGGATCAAAAAATAATACAAAAGACAATGCTAATAAAAAGCAGCCTACAATAAGAAGGCCTGTCTCATACATAAAATCCTTAAAAGTGATTTTTATTTCTCCCATAATAAACCCCCGTATAAATAAAAGCTTGACTAATTTTAATTTTACTCAGTCACAACTAACATTCTAATCCTAAATTTTAATAAAAACAATATCTCCGGCCGATAATTAAAATTTTAATAACTTGTATTATATTTATATAAAAAGTAACTTGTACATAGTATTAAAAGTTATGATATTTAATTAGTTATAAGGATTTTACTTACTCAACAAAAGGTAAAATATACCAGTATATAAAAACTTTTTTATTAATGAAATAGGAAAAATTTTGAACTATAATATATTTACAAACATATAAAGGGGTGTCATAATATGAGTTTTTATAAAGGGGAATTAAAAAGTTTAGATCTTGTAAAGATGAAAGAGTGTTTTGTGGAAAAGAATTTTATTTCTGCATGTAAAAATGGTATAAGCTCTAGACTTTATGTAGATGAAAATACAGATATTGAGGATTTATTGAAGAAACATAATGAGTTGTATTGTTTCTTTGGAGAAAGGAAAGAAGAGTATTTATCATGTGCTAATGGCAAAAGCTATTTTGTGGATGATGAAAGAAACAAAAACTCTAAAGGTATATATATGGCAGATGCTTACTTCAATAAATATGATGATATAAATCTTGGTTTTTTATTAAAATATAATAAGGGAATTGTTGAAATAAATCCTGCAATAGAGGGAGAAGCTATTGAAGGAAGAATGTATGAAATAGTTGAAAACTGTGGAGATATATACGAAGAAATGGAAAAGTTTATAAATGAATTTGTAATATAAAATAAAAGTGGGATATGTTAAAAATCATATTCCACTTTTATTTTACTTCAAATAAGTTTAACTATTTGTTTTGAATAAGTTGAAATAGACAATTATAATAGAAAGAAGAAATGTTGAGATAGTAAATAAGGAGAAAATTATGATAAATAGATTTGAAGAATTTAACCTAGATAAAAATATAATAAAATCATTAAAAAATATAAAATATGAAATACCATCAAAGGTTCAAAGTAAGGTTATTCCACAGTTATTAAATAATAAAGATATAATTGTAAAATCAAAAACAGGAAGTGGAAAAACCGCATCTTTTGCAATACCTTTATGTGAAAAAGTAGATATAAATAATAACAGTGTACAAGGTCTTATCATAGCACCCACTAGAGAATTAGCTCTTCAAATAAAAGAAGAGGTACAGAATATTGGAAGAATAAAAAAGGTAAGATGTAGTGCGATTTTTGGAAAACAACCATTGAAAGAACAGGTAGCTGAACTAAAACAAAGAGTACATATAGTAGTAGCAACACCTGGAAGAATAATAGATCATATAGGAAGAGGAACCATAGATTTAAGTAATGTAAAGTTTTTCATAATTGATGAAGCAGATAAAATGTTAAATAAAGGTTTTGTTAATGATATGGAATCTATAATGACTAAGTTACCACAAAATGCATGTAAGGGAATGTTTTCAGCAACTATAGATGATAATATAAATTCAGTTTGTGAAAAATATATGAAAGATATTATTAGGATAGAAATTAAAGATGAAGATAAGTATATAAAGAAGCAAATAAGTGAATTTTTCATTAATTCAGAAGAAGAAAATAAATATGATTTGCTTAAGTCTATTATCTATAAAGAATGTCCACATTCAGTAATTGTATTTGCAAATACAAGAGATAAAGTTGATGAAATTTATAAAAGTATGAAAAAAGACAAATTTACTGTGGGAGTAATTCATGGAGATATGTCTCAAGATAAGAGATTATTTATTATAAAAGATTTCAAAGAAAATAAATTTAACATACTTGTAAGTAGTGATATAACTTCTAGAGGAATTCATGTTGATGATGTTTCCTTAGTAATTAATTATGAAGTTCCAAGGGATAAAGAAAACTATGTTCATAGAATTGGAAGAACTGGCCGAGTTGATAAACTTGGAAAAGCAATCACAATAGTTTCAACTAAAGAAGAAAAATATCTTAGGGAAATAGAAGAATATACTAAAAATCAAATTGAAGAGATAAATGAAATTGATGAAAGAGAAGTAAGTGAAGGTAAAAATAAATTCAAAATACTTCAAGAAAATTTATTGAAAAATAGAAAATCAAATATTAATAAAAAAGAAAAAGAAAACCAAGAAGTTACAAAGATTTATTTAAATGTTGGAAAGAAAAAGAAGATAAGAGTAATTGATATAGTTGGAGCTTTTAGTAATATTGAAGGAATAAATAATGAAGATATAGGAGTAATAGAAGTTAAAGATACATGTTCATATGTGGATATATTAAATTATAAAGGCGAAAATTTCCTTAAAAATAATAAAACTATAATCATAAAGAAAAAACAAGTTAAGGTAAAAAAAGATAATAGTTAGAACGAAAAAATTTTATATAAAAATTAATGATTAAAATTGACTTGAAATTTTGATACTTATATTATCATCTTAAGTTAATATTTAATAACTTTAAGGGTAGTGATTTAGATAATTAATTGGGAGGTAATAAAAATGGGGTTTAGAAAAGATTTTTTATGGGGAGGAGCAACTGCTGCTAACCAATGCGAAGGTGGATACAAAGAAGGTAAAAGAGGTTTATCAAATATAGATGTTCTACCTTTTGGTAAAGATAGATTTCCTGTGGGAATGGGGAAAATGAAAATGTTTGAATGTGATGAAAATCATTATTATCCATCACATGAGGCAATAGATATGTATAATCACTATAAAGAGGATATAGCATTGTTTGCAGAAATGGGATTTAAATGTTATAGATTATCTATAGCTTGGACTAGAATATTCCCAACAGGTGAAGAAACTACTCCAAATGAAGAAGGACTAAAATTCTATGAGGATTTATTTGACGAATGCCTAAAATACGGAATAGAACCATTAGTTACTATATGCCACTTTGATGTACCAATGAATCTAGTTGAAAAATATGGATCCTGGAGAAATAGAAAGTTAGTAGATTTATATGTAAGGTATTGTGAAGCTATATTTACAAGATTTAAAGATAAAGTAAAATATTGGTTAACATTTAATGAAATAAATATGATACTACATCTTCCGTTTGTAGGAGCAGGATTATATTTTGAAGAGGGAGATAATGAGGAAGAAGTTAAATATCAAGCAGCTCATCATCAATTAGTTGCTAGTGCATTAGCTACAAAACTTGCTCATGAAATAAATCCAGAATTTAAAATAGGGTGTATGTTAGCGGCAGGAAATACTTACGCTAATACTTGTGCCCCAGAAGATGTATTTAAGTCTATACAAAAAGATAGAGAAAATTATTTCTTTATAGATGTACAATCAAGAGGATATTATCCAGCTTATGCTTTAAAAGAATTAGAGCGTAAAGGAATATGTTTAAAAATGGAGCAAGAGGATGAAAAAATACTTAGAGAAAATACAGTAGACTTTATATCGTTCTCTTACTATTCTTCAAGATTAACAAGTGCAGATCCTGAAATAAGCGCAACTACTGAAGGAAATGTATTTGCAACATTAAAAAATCCATATTTGAAAGCAAGTGAATGGGGATGGCAAATAGATCCTCTTGGACTTAGAATAACAATGAATTCACTATATGATAGATATCAAAAACCACTGTTTATAGTTGAAAATGGTTTAGGAGCAGTAGATACTCCAGATGAAAATGGGGAAATAAATGATGATTATAGAATAGAATATTTACGTCAACATATAAAAGCTATGAAAGATGCAGTTGAATTAGATGGAGTAGATTTATGGGGATATACTTCATGGGGATGCATAGATTTAGTCAGTGCTTCAACTGGAGAAATGAAAAAGCGTTATGGATATATATATGTAGATAAAAATAATGATGGAAGTGGAACATTAAAAAGAAGTAAGAAGAAATCTTTCAATTGGTATAAGCAAGTAATTGCATCTAATGGAGAAAATTTAGAAAATAAACAAGAAGTAGAATTAGTTTGTAATTAAATTTAATATAAAAAGACAAGAGAATTAAGATTATTCTCTTGTCTTTTTATATTATAAGCATTAATTTATATAATTTTTGAATATATATGATAATATATGACTTTTTATACTATTATTAAATATATGTAAAAATTTAAAAAGGGGATAATAAATTGAATTCATTAAGTGAAAAGATATACTTGGAATTAGATATGCCTAGTGATGAAGACACACTAGGTGATAAAGATAGGATAATCAAAGCTTTAGAAGAAAAATATACAAATGTAGTTATGCCATATAATGTTGTAAAAACTTTGTATCCAATGTGTCGTAATAGTAGTTTTAAAATAACTGTTACTATGATAAAAAAGGAATATAATTGGCTTATTACAAAAGTAGAATCGGGAAATACCAGTAAAAATCATTATGGACTGGCAGTTGACTTAGGTAGTACCACTATTATTATGCAACTAGTAGACTTAAATAATGGACAAGTTATAGCAGGAGAAAGTACTTTTAATAAACAAATTAAATATGGGGAAGACATTTTAAGTCGAATTTTTTATACAAAGCAATATGAAGATGGACTTAAAGAAATTCAAAATAGTACGATAGAATCATTTAAAGAGTTAATTGATAAATTAGAAAATAAAACAAATATAAAAATAAAAAACTGTGGAATTATGACTGTTGCAGGCAATACTACTATGACACATTTTTTACTTGGAATTAATCCTTGGACTATTTTTCAATCACCATTTACACCAGTGTTCAATGAAGGGGGATTTATTAAAGGAAAAGAAATAGGTATACCTATTGATGGATATGTTTACTGTTTCCCATCAATTGCTAATTATTTCGGGGGAGATCTTGTAAGTGGGCTTTTATATAGTAAAATTTATAAAAAAGATGAACTATCTGCTTTTATTGATATAGGAACTAATGGAGAGCTGGTTATAGGAAATAAAGATTTTCTCATTGCAGCAGCAGGAGCAGCTGGACCTGCTCTAGAAGGTGGAATTAGCAAATATGGAATGAGAGCAAGTGATGGGGCCA
>JALFMW010000344.1 GCA_022782605.1 Clostridium sp.
TCTTTTGACACCAAAAAATTTTTAATAGCAGCATAAGCTATTGTATTTGGCAAAGGATTAGCACTTTCTTTAGACCTTTTATTTCCTTTCATATACATCTTCATACACTATCCTCCAACATATAAATTTATATCTTATATACTAATTTATATGAATCCAACCTAATCTTAAATTACTGAACTTTATATAATTTTCATTAAAAAAATCTTACTCAAGCAATTGCCTAAGTAAGATTTTTATTAATTAAAAGTTATTATGCACTTTTTTGATTGTCTTCGTTATCTTCAACTATTTCGTATTTTTTCCATTCTTTGAATGTAAATATACATAAAGCAGTTACGTTTAATCCACAGCATACAAATAATAATAAATCTACTGCTTCAAATACAACATTCGCTCCAAATATAGCTAATGTACCAGCTGATATTATTGTAACTAAGTATATTACTATATTTTTATTATCAGAGTTCTTTTTAAATAATTTTCTTAAATAGTAGTAAGAACCTAATATAGTTGTTGTAGCTGATAATACTGTAAATAGTGATAAAACTATTATACCAAATACTCCAGTTACACTAGCTGCTGTATCAAAGAATGTTGTTAATCTTTCTAAAGCATTTAATCCTAAAGAGTAATCTATTACTCCAGATTCTATACCATAACTAGCTATATAAGAAGTTATAAATATAGCAACGAATAATGTTACTATACTTGGTATTAAAGATATCATACCAGCCTCTCTTGGTTCTGAGTCTGATTGTTGAACAGACATTGCTAAACATCCAAGTCCTGTTTCAACTGTTTGTAATACTTTTTGCATACCTAATATTAACCCTGCTGGTATACCAATTAACATTGGAACTGGGTTCATCATACCTTCTATCATTCCTGATAGGAATTGAGGTATATAAGAAGATGTTTTTACTATAAATACTGTAGCAAATAATAAATATCCAGCTAAAGCTGAACCTATCATATAAGTCATAGCACTCATAAATACATCATCTTTTTTAGATAAAACTATTAAAGCTACTAAAGCTATAACTGGTATTACTATAAATAAGTATCTTTGCATTAAGCTAAGTTCAACGTTCATAAATTTAGATGCTACTATTGTGAACACTGAGTCTATACCACTGAATTGGAATCCACCAAATCCAAATACTATTAATGCAACTATTGATACTGCATAGAATAGACCTACTTTAGGACTTATCATATCTGATATATACTCTCTAGGTCCTTTTTTCATTATTTTTGAATTTAAAGCTTCTGAATAAGACACTGGTATCATTATACAAGCACCTATTAATGCCCATAAAGCCATAGCTTCTATGTTGTATTGACCTTTCATGTAAAGCTTAGAAATTGCTCCTAAAACTCCTACAACAGCTCCAGTACCTACCATTGCTCCTAAAGATATAGAAGCTGGTCCTATTATGTTTTTAAATTGTAATTTAGCTGGCTTAGTAGTTCTCTTTTGGATAATGAATATCGTTCTTATAGAAGTAATTGCTCCAACTATTAACATGAACGGTAAGAACACTGGCCAAACTGCATCAGAAATGCTTGTTATAACATTTTCTAATTGATGTAACATGTGTTTTTTCTCCTTTTTTAAATATATTTCATAAATTATTTTAATAATAGCTATACTAAGTTTACATTGTGATTAATTAACAATTAAATCATAATGCTATTCATATAAATTAACCTTATAAATATATTTTATAAGGTATTATCTAAGTTAATTTATTTAAATATTTTACTATGTTACTACTTATATTCTACATTGTTAATATTATCAATTTTTATTGATAATTGTCAAGCTTTTGGACCTCATTTCATCAATAAAACAAATATTTTTTTAATAATTATTTTAAAATAACTTCTCGCTTAATTTATTCCAAAAATTTCTACATATTTACTGTTTCTACTTTTTAACTTTTTTGTATTTAATTATATATCAAAATAAAATTTTACATACCTTTAAAATCCATTTGCATTTGACGACATTTTTTTTATATGCTAATATTATTATGAAGTTTATTTTTAAATTTAATTATATTTCTTATTATTTATAAATAAACTTTAATTTACAACTAAATATGTGCAATAAATTTACATACTGCATGTATTAAAAATTTTAACAAAGAGGTATCATTATGGAAAAAACTCAAAGCAAGAAAAAATCGTTTTTTTATGGCTGGGTAATTGTTGCCGCTTGTATGCTTATTCAAGCTGTTCCATTCTCAATCGCAGCTAACTTACAACCTACTTTTACAAATTATGTAATGTCTGCAGAAGGTTTTACTTTAGCGCAATTTTCATTAATATTTACAATAGGTACAGTAGTATCAGCAGTATGCTCTCCTTTTATAGGAAAATTATATTCTAATCCTAAAACGAATATAAAATTACTTTATACTGTAGGGGTTTTAATGCTAGGTGGAGGTTTTGCCGCTTTCTCATTAGCAGGAGATAAAATATTTGTATTCTATGCGGTATCTATATTAGTTCAAATAGGTTCTGCTATAATATCTGCTATAGGTGTTCCAACACTTCTAAACGCATGGTTTACTGAAAACAAAGGTTTAGCTATGGGTCTTGCATTTGCTGGTAGTGGATTCGGTAATATATTCCTTCAATTATTAGCTGGTAAATGGCTTCCAGTCATGCCATATCAACAAGTTTATATAAGATTTGGATTAATAGCTATAGCTGTATCTTTACCATTAGCTTTATTTGTATTAAGATTACCTAGATCAAAAGAAGAATTAGAATTAAACAAACCTAAAAAGAAAGAATCTTCAAATACTACTTCAAGCAACTGGGGATACGCATTTACTGAAGTAACTAAAATGAAATTCTTCTGGGTATTTGCAGTTTCATTCTTCTTCGTAGGATTATATGTTGGTGGTATGGTACTACAATTCATCCCATACTTACAAACATTAGAAGCTCAAGGAGTATTCCTATTAGGAGCTGCTACAGTTGCTGCTTCATTTGGTTTATTCTCAATGTGCGGAAACTTATTCGGTGGTATATTATTTGATAAATTAGGAGTAACTAAATCATTACTTTTAGCTGCTGTATTAGTTATGATTAGTGGATTCTCTTTACTATTTGTTCCTAAAGTAAATATACTTGCATATGTATTTGCATTATGTATAGGTATAGGTACTTTTGCTTATATAATGGGACCTTCTTATTTAACAGGTGCATTATTTGGTAACAAAGAATTCGGTACTATATTAGGTATAGTTCAAATATTCTTCGCAGCTGGATTCGGTATAGGATCTACATTATTCGGAGTAGTTGTAGATATGGCTGGATACAATGCTGGTTGGATATCAACAATAGTATACGCTGCTTTAGCTTATGGTGGATTATTAACATCTACTTCTGCAATTATAAAACACAATAAAGAAATAAATGTTACTGAAACTAAAAAAATAGCTTAATTAATATATTAAAGAGTTGTCTTATTCACTAGAGACAACTCTTTTTTTATACAAAATTGGTTACTTTATTGAAATTGGAATATAAGAAGGCTACAATTAACATATCTGACTTTCTAATCAGTTTTTAAATTTGCGAAAGAGGTGAAATATTTGCTGCCAAAACTTAGTGTTAAAAAGCCTTTAACTGTTTTTGTTTCTGTAATAATTATACTAATGCTAGGATTTGTGTCTTTTACTAAAATGACTCCTGATTTATTTCCTAGTATAGATTTACCTTATGTTATTGCTATGACTACTTATTCTGGTGCAAACCCAGAAAAAATTGAAACAACAGTTACTAAACCAATTGAACAAGCTGTATCTACAACAAACGGAATAAAAAATGTAACTTCTATTTCAAATGAAAACTACAGTGTTGTTGTCTTAGAATTTAATCAAAATACTAATATGGATACTGCTATGTTAGATTTGAATTCAAAAATTAATTTAATAAAGGATTCTTTTGAAGATGGTGTTGGTACTACTACTCTCATGCAACTTAACCCAGATATGATGCCAGTTATGACATTAAGCGTTGATGTTGATAGTATGAATATTGAAGAAGTTTCAAAATATGTAAATGATGAGATAATTCCTAAATTCGAGCGTATTAATGGTATCGCTGCTGTTACAGGAATTGGATTAGTTCAAAAACAATTAGAAATTTCTTTAAATAAAGATAAAATTGATGAATTAAACGAAAAACTCAAATCGAATATTACTGCTGATTTAGACGAGCAACAAGATAAACTTGATGATGCTAAGTCTGAAATAGAAAATAGTAAAATAGAGCTTGAAAAACAAAATAATTCACAGATGAAAAAGCTACTAGAAACCAGTAGTCAACTACAATCTAAAATTAATCAGTTAGAAAGTATGGCTAGTAATTTAAGTTCAACTGGTTCTAGTAAAGAAGATTTAGAAAAATACATAAAAAATTCTACTGCTAATCTTAATAAAACAAAATCAAAACTAAATGAATTAAAGTCTCAATTAAATAATCTTCCAGAAAATTCAACTGTTGAAAAAAAACAATTAAAACAAAATATTAAAAGTCTAGAAGGAACTATATCCTCTCTTGAATCAGCTATTTCAAATGCTAGTCAAGGATTAAATGCTACAGATTCTCTTGAAACATTAAAACAACAACAAGAAGAATTAGAAAACACAAAACTTACTTTATCTCAAGAATTAACTAAAGCAACTATTCAACTTTCTGCAAGTGAAGCACAAATAGACGCTGCTCAAAAACAATTAGACGAATCAAGAAAAAAAGCTTTAGAATCTGCTGACATAAGAGATAAAATAAACCCAGAAACTATTAATCAAATTTTAACAGCAGAAAACTTCTCAATGCCTAGTGGATATATTTCTGATGATGAAACTGAGTATTCAGTAAAAGTTGGAGATAAATTTGCTTCTATTGATGAAGTCAAAGACTTAGTTTTATTCTCTCTTGATGATATAGGAGATGTGCAACTTAAAGATATCGCAAATGTAAAAATATCAGATAATTCATCTGATAGTTACACAAATATAAACGGTAATGCAGGTGTTATACTCTCTTTCCAAAAAACTAGCACTGCCTCAACCACTACTGTTTGCAATGAAATAAATCAATCTATAAAAGAATTAAGTAAAAATAATAGTAAATTACACTTGCTCCCTCTAATGGATCAAGGAGTTTATATAAATCTTATTGTATCCAGTGTACTTAAAAATTTAGTTTATGGTGGTATATTGGCAATTTTAGTATTACTAATCTTTTTAAAAAGTATTAAACCTACTATAGTTATTGCTTTTAGTATTCCTATAAGTTTATTATTTGCAATTATTTTAATGTACTTTAGTGGTGTAACATTAAATATTATCTCTCTATCTGGTTTGGCACTGGGAGTTGGAATGCTGGTTGATAATAGCATAGTTGTCATCGAAAATATTTATAGATTAAGAAATCAAGGTATGAGTAAATATAAGGCTGCAGTTTATGGTGCTAGACAAGTATCTGGTGCAATTTTCGCTTCAACACTTACAACTATTTGTGTATTCTTACCTATAGTTTTCACAGAAGGTTTAACTAGAAAATTATTCACAGATATGGGGCTAACAATTGGTTATTCTTTAATCGCCAGTTTGGTAGTTGCCTTAACTCTTGTTCCTTGTATGGCATCAAATTTATTAGCTAATGTTGATGAAAAAACACATCCTCTATTTGATAAGTTAGTAAATGGATATGAAAAACTTTTAAGACTTTGTTTAAGATTTAAACCTATTGTCTTGATATTTGTATTAGAATTATTAGCTTTATCTATTTTTTTCACAACTAAAATAGGAACTTCATTTATGCCAAAAATGGATTCCCCACAAATGACAGCAACAATTAATATTAATAGCGAACTTCCAAAAGAAGAGGCTAGAAATATTGCTGATAAATTTATAGAACAAGTTTTAACTATTGATGATGTAAAAGGTATCGGTGCTATGGATTCATCAACTTCAATGTCTTTTGGATCTTCATCTAATAATCCTAATAATATTTCTGCTTACATTATTTTAAAAGATAATAAAAAGAAAACTAATGACCAAATAGCACAAGAAATCAAAACAAAAACTCAATCACTTGATTGTGAAGTTTCAGTTTCATCCTCATCTATGGATACTTCTTCTTTAGGTGGCTCAGGACTAAATATAATGGTTAAAGGTGATAATTTAAATAAACTTGAAGATATTTCAAAGGATTTAGTAGATATATTATCAAGTGTAAAAGGTATAATTGATATTGATGGTGGTACTGGTATTACAAAAAAAGAAGAGCAAATAATTATTAATAAAAATGAAGCTATGAAATATGGATTAACAGTGTCTCAAGTATTTCAACAGGTTTCTTCTAAAATATCAACAAAAACTAATTCTACTACTCTAACAATAGGCTCTGATGACTATCCAGTTATTATTGTAAATTATGATAAGTTGAACCTAAGTGAATTAGATGATATTGAGTTAAACGGAACTAAAGGAAATGATAATGTTATAGTTAAACTAAAAGATATTTCTCACTTACAAATGTCTAAAACACCTACTTCAATTAATCATGATAATCAAACAAGATATATATCTGTTACAGCAAATGTTGATAGTAATCATAATATTGGGTTAGTAAGTAAGAAAGTACAGTCAAAACTTAATAATTATAAAACTCCTAAAGGTTATGATATTCAAATGTCTGGTGAAATAGAATCTATAAATCAAGCTATAAGCGACTTAGTGAAAATGATTGTCCTTGCTGTTGCTCTTATATACTTAATAATGGTAGCTCAGTTCCAATCATTATTATCACCATTTATAGTTATGTTCACTATTCCTCTTGCCTTTACTGGAGGTTTATTAGCATTAATTATGACTAATCAAGAATTAAGCGTTATATCAATGCTAGGATTTTTAGTTCTTTCCGGTATAGTTGTTAATAACGGTATAGTTTTTGTGGATTATGTTAATCAACTTCGACTAAGTGGTTTAAGCAAAAAGGATGCTCTTATTGAAGGTGGGCGTACACGTATCAGACCAATACTTATGACTGCTTTAACTACAATTTTAGCAATGTCTACAATGGCTTTGGGAGTTGGTATGGGATCTGAAATGTCTCAAGCTCTAGCAATAGTTACTATAGGTGGACTATCTTATGCAACATTACTAACGCTATTTGTTGTTCCAACTTTATATGATATATTCCATCGCCGTAAAGAACTTAGACAAATTATCATTGATGAGGAAGTTCAATCTTTCTAAAATAATACTAAATTT
>JALFMW010000399.1 GCA_022782605.1 Clostridium sp.
GATTACATTAAGATTATATATCAAGGTGGAGATAATCTTTATGTACCTATTGATCAAATGGATAAGGTACAAAAGTATATTGGTGCTGATGTTGAAAAAGTTAAGTTAAACAAACTTGGAACAAGTGAATGGACTAGAGCAAAAGCTAAGGTTCAAAGGGAAATAGAGGATATGACTAAAGACCTTATTGAACTTTATGCAAAAAGAGAAAAAGTCAAAGGATTTAAATTCTCAAAAGATACACTTTGGCAAAAAGAGTTTGAAGATTTATTCCCACATGAAGAAACTGAAGACCAATTAAAAGCAATAAAAGAAACTAAGAAGGATATGGAATCTACTAAAGTAATGGATAGATTAGTATGTGGGGATGTTGGTTATGGAAAGACAGAAGTTGCTATTAGGGCAATTTTTAAAGCTTGTATGGATAACAAACAAGTTGCAGTATTAGTTCCAACTACAATACTTGCACAACAACATTACAATACATTTAAAGAAAGATTTGAAAAATATCCAATAAGAGTAGAAGTTTTAAGTAGATTTAAAACACCTAAGCAACAAAAACAAATTATAGAAGATGCTAAAAAAGGTTTAGTGGATATATTAATAGGAACACACAGAATAGTTTCTAAAGATATTGAACTACCTAAACTAGGATTAGTAGTAATAGATGAAGAGCAAAGATTTGGGGTTAAACACAAAGAATCTCTTAAGAAAATAAAAAATACAGTAGATGTATTAACATTATCAGCAACACCAATACCGAGAACTCTGCATATGTCTCTAAGTGGAATAAGAGATATGAGTGTTATAGAAGATCCACCTCAAGAAAGACACCCTGTTATAACTTATGTTACAGAAGCTAAGGAAAGTATAATTCAAGATGAAGTGGAAAGAGAAATTGCCAGAGGTGGTCAAGTATTCTTTGTATATAACAGAGTAGAAGGAATAGAAAGAATGGCAGCTAGAGTGCAAGAATTAGTTCCTGATGCTAGAGTAGCCGTTGCTCATGGTAGAATGACACCTAAAGTTTTAGAAAATATAATACTAGATTTCTTAAATAAGGAATATGATGTATTAGTTTGTACTACAATAGTTGAAACAGGTATGGATATTTCCAATGCAAATACTATGATAATTTATGATGCAGACAAAATGGGACTAGCTCAGTTATATCAGTTACGTGGTAGAGTTGGAAGAAGTTCTCGACAAGGTTATGCTTATTTAATGTATGAAAAAGACAAAGTATTAAGTGAAGTTGCAGAAAAAAGATTAAAAGCAATTAAAGAGTTTACAGAATTTGGTTCAGGGTTTAAAATAGCAATGAGGGACTTAGAAATAAGAGGTGCAGGAAATATATTAGGTTCTCAACAACATGGTCATATGGCTGTCATCGGATATGATTTATATGTTAAGATGTTAAATGATGCCATAAGAAAAGTTAAAGGAGAACTAATAGTAGAAGATGTAGAAGTTGAAATTGATTTAAGTGTAAATGCATATATACCTGATTATTATATTGATGATGAATTAATAAAACTAGAGATGTACAAAAAAATTGCATGTATAGAGAATAAAGAAGATTTAGCAGAAGTTAAATATGAACTTGAAGATAGATTCTCTGATATTCCAAGACCAGTTGAAACTTTATTAAACATCGCTTATATAAAATCTTTATGCAAGAAACTTAAGATAGAAAAAGTAAGACAAGTTAAAAATGAAATAATATTAAGTCCTTTAACAAAGTACAAAACTAAGGAAACACTTGGTCATAAAATAGTTGAAGAACTACAAGAACTTTTAGAAAAAATGTTAAAACTAAATAATTAATTGGAGAGGTGTTTTATGAAAAAACTATTTACCTTAGTCCTATGCTTAATGATGACAATATCATTAATAGGATGTAGTAAGAAAGAAGATAAAGCAGTTGCAATTGTAAATGGACAAGCAATAACTTTAGGAAACTATCAAAAACTATTAGCTTTAAACAAATCATCAATGGAGTCTTACTATGGAAGTGACATATGGTCTACACAAGTTGAAGACGGAAAAACTTATAAGGATACATTAAAAGAAATGGTTTTAGAAGCGATGATAAGCTCTGAAGTAGTTTATCAGCAAGCTGAAAAGGAAAAAGTTGTTCCTACAGATGAACAAGTTCAAGAACAAATAGATAGTTTTAATGAACAAATAAAAAATGATGAAGACTATCAAAAAGAACTTAAGAAAATGGGAATAGACGAAGATTTCTTAAAATATCAATTTTCAAGAGATTTAGCAAATAGTAATTTACAAGCAAAATTTGAAGATGATACTAAAATTTCTGAATCAGAAATGAAAAAATATTATGAAGAAAATAAAGATGATTTCTATACTGATACAGTTACAGCATCACATATATTATTAAAAACTCAAGATGATAATGGTAAAGAACTATCAGCTGAGAAGAAGAAAGAAGCTAAGAAAAAAGCTCAAGAAGCTTTAGAGAAAGTTAAATCAGGTGAAGATTTTGCGCAAGTTGCAAAAGAATATTCGCAGGATTCATCAGCAGCAAATGGTGGTGAACTAGGAACTTTCGGAAGAGGACAAATGGTAACTGAATTTGAAAATGCAGCATTTGCTATGAAAGATGGAGAAATTTCTGATATAGTAGAAACACAATACGGATATCATATAATTAAAGTAACAAAAAGAGTTGATAAACAAGAATCTTATGATGAAGTAAAAGATCAAATAAAAAGTACTTTAGCAAGTCAAAAATATACTGAATATGTTGAAAAACTTAAGAAAGATTCTACTATAGAACAAAAAGAAGATGTTGTAAAATCTGCCAAATTTTAATATAATAAGCTATATCTTATATAAGATATAGCTTTTTTTGTATAATTTTCTTATCAATGGTAAAAATATATACATATTAAAGACAGTAATGGAGGGATTAATTAATAAATGAGAGCTACAGGAATAGTTAGAAGAATAGACGACCTAGGAAGAGTTGTTATTCCTAAAGAAATAAGAAAAACTCTTAGAATAAGAGAAGGAGATCCTTTAGAAATATTTACAGCCAAAGACGGAGAAGTAATCCTTAAAAAATACTCTCCAATAGGAGAATTAAACGAATTCTCACAAGAATATGCAGAAACATTAGGTGAAATATTAGGACAAGGTATTGTAGTGACAGACTTAGATTCTATAATAGCTGTATCTAAATTACCTAAAAAAGACTATAAAGAAAAAAGTATAAGTAATGAATTAGAACAATTAATTGAAAATAGAGTAGTTAAACATGCAAGTGATAATAAAATAGTACCATTATATAAAGATGATTCTACTCCATACAGTGGTCAAATAATAATGCCTATTATAAGTGATTCAGGAGACTGTATAGGTTCAATATCTGCAATAACTAAAGAAAACGAAGTTTTCTCAGAAGACATAGAAAAAATAATAAAAATTGCTGCTAGTTTCTTAGGAAAACAAGTACAATAATTTATAATTAGGCCCTTTTAAAGGGTCTTTAATATTTTATAAAAAATTAATTTATAATAGGATAAAATTTCTAATAATATATAATAAAAGTAAACTTCTTAATTTGTTTATTATATAATTAAAAAATGTTAAATTATTGAATATAATTATAAAGATATGATATATTAAAGCTTGTTATATAAAAATTGGGAGGTTATGTTATGAGCAATAACAATAATAAAGAATCCTTTTTAAAAGGTGCGCTTATACTTAGTATGGCAGGTATAGTTGTAAAGATAATGGGTGCTTTTTTTAGGATTCCTCTTTCGAACTTAATAGGTTCAGTAGGGATGGGATACTATCAAGTTGTATATCCAATATACACCCTGTTTTTAACTTTAGCTGTAGCTGGTTTTCCAACTGCTTTAGCAAAGTTAGTTTCAGAACAAAGGGCAATAGGAAATTATAGGGGAGCAAATAAAACTTTTAAAATATCTTATACAGTTTTATTTATTACTGGGTTGATATCATTCTCAGCCTTCTTCTTCGGTGCTAAATTTATTTCTACAGTAGTATTAAAAAATAGTGGAGCATATGCAGCAATGATTGCTGTTTCACCAGCATTATTATTCGTTCCGTTGATGTCTTCTTACAGAGGATATTTCCAAGGAAGAAGAGAAATGTCTAAGATAGCTATTTCTCAAATTGTAGAACAATTTTTCAGAGTTTCCCTAGGTCTTCTTTTAGGATATGTACTAATGAAGAGTTATGGCCCAGAAATGGGAGCTGCTGGTGGTGTTCTAGGAGCAGCAGTTGGTGGATTTGCCTCAGCAGTATTTTTAATTTACATATATTTAAGAAATTCTAAAGTTAGAAAAGCCGAAATAGCACACAGCTCACATATGAAAGTGGAGAGTACTGGTACTATTTTAAAGAAATTATTATGTGTGGCAATACCGATAACTATAGGTGCTTGTGTAATGCCTTTAGTTAATATGGTAGATAGCGTAATAGTAGTTAGAAGATTACAAGATGCAGGATTTGATATAAATATGGCAAATGCATTGCTTGGTCAATTATCTGGTATGGCTATACCTATAGTTAATTTACCAGTAGTTATAGATCAAGCTATAGGTATGAGTTTAGTTCCTTCTATATCAGAGGCATATGCCCTTAAACAAATGGAAAGAGCTAGACATGAAGCTAAAACTGGAATAAAAACTATTTTATTAGTTGTTTTACCATGTGCATTTGGTCTAGCAGCCTTATCAGAACCGATAATGGCATTACTATATCCAAATGTAGAAGTAACAGGTACAGCAACTTTAGGAACATTATTATTTGTTGTTTCATCATCAGCAATATTCCTAGGTTTAGTTTATACTCAAAATGGAATACTACAAGGTATGGGTAAACCTATGATACCAGTTATGGCACTATTAATTGGTATGATGTTTAAAATAGTAATAAGTTATACATTAACAGCTATACCATCAATAAATATAATAGGTTCTGGTATAGGGACTGTATCAGCTTATGCAGTAGCATCACTTATAGAGTTTATGTATATAAAGAAACACATGAAACTAAAATTATCGCCAAAGGAATTTGTTATAAAACCGTTAATGACAGTTGCAACTATGTATGTTGTTGTTAAGTTAGCTTATGGTTTAACATCAGGTATTTTAGGAAATGCATTATCAACTTTAGTTTCTATAGCTATAGGTGGAGTAGTTTATGTATTAGTATTACTTGGTATAGGTGGAGTTAAAAAAGAAGAACTATTAACTATGCCAAAAGGTGAAAAAATATATTCTATTTTAAAAAAATTCAAACTTATGAGATAGAATAAGTATAGATAATCAATGATAAGATTATATTAAATTATATAATCTTATTATTTTATAGGAGATAAAATCATGGGAAAAATATCTATTGTAGGACTAGGGCCTGGAGATTATTCTTTAATTAGTCAGGGTGCATTATATGCTCTAAGTTCTAGTTCCAACGTTTATTTAAGAACTAAAAAACACCCAACTGTAGATCAGTTAAAAGAAAAAATTCAATATACAGCTTTAGATTACTTTTATGAAAAAGAAGAAAATTTTGAAGAAGTATATGGACAAATAGCAAAATTTATAGTTGAAAAGGGTAAAACAGAGGATTTAGTTTATGCCGTTCCAGGACATCCTCGTGTTGCAGAAAAGACTGTAGGTATAATAGAAAGTTTGTGTAAAGAAAACAAAGTAGAACTTGAAATAATACCATCTATGAGCTTTGTAGATGCTATGTATAACTATTTAGGAGTGGACCCAGCAGAAGGTTTTAAATTATTAGATGCTTTTGAATTGGAAGAATCTTATATAGATACAAGCACAAATACTATTATTACACAAATATATGACCCTTTTATAGCATCAAATGTTAAATTAAAATTAATGGAACATTATGATGATGAACAAGAGGTTTGTATAGTTGTTGGTGCAGGAATAAAAGACTTAGAAAGCAAAACTTATGTAAAATTATATGAGTTAGATAGACATCAAGATTTATTTAGTTATCTAACTAGCTTATACGTACCAAAAAGTGAAAAGAAACTATATAATACAGTTCATGACTTACAAAATATAATGAAAAAGCTTAGAGGTCCTAAGGGATGTGAGTGGGATGCAAAACAAACACATGAATCTCTTAAAAAGTACTTAATAGAAGAAGCTTACGAAGTTACACAAGCCATCGACAATGACGATATTGATGAACTAATTGAGGAACTTGGAGATGTGCTATTACAAGTTATATTCCATTGTCAAATAGGTGAAGAAGAAGGTTACTTTAACCTAGGAGATGTTTCAAGTAGCATTTGTAACAAATTAATTCATAGACATCCTCATGTTTTTAAAAATGTTGATATAGATATGAATAAATTTGATAAAACATGGGAAGAACTGAAAAAGGAGGAGAAAGGTGAGGCTACTGTAACGGAAGGCTTACAAAGGATTCCAGAGTTCTTACCAGCTCTTACTAAAGCAGAAAAAATCCAACATAAGGCAGCCTTAGTAGGATTTGATTGGGATAATATTGGTGATGTTTGTAAAAAAGTTGAGGAAGAATACAAAGAACTACTTGACGAATGTAAATCAAGGAATATAAAATACATAAAGGAAGAGTTAGGTGATTTATTATTTTCTATAGTAAATTTGGCGAGATTTTTACAAGTTGACCCGGAAGAAGCATTAAACCTAACTAGTAAGAAATTTATAAAGAGATTCAAATTTATAGAAGATAATGTTATATTAATGAATAAGAAATTAGAAGATATGACATTAGAAGAAATGGATAAACTCTGGGAAAAGGCTAAATTTCAATAAATAATAGAAGGAAATTTCAAAAATATATAGAACTTACAAGAAAAGAGTTTTATATGAACACATTTTAGGAGGTAAAAATAATGAATAAAGCTGAATTAGTATCAAAAATGGCAGAAAAAAGTGAGTTAGAATTAACTAAAAAACAAATAGAAGATGCATTAAATGCATTCATGGGATCTGTTGAAGAAGCATTAGTAAACGGAGAGAAAGTTCAATTAGTAGGATTCGGAACTTTCGAAACTAGAGAAAGAGCTGCTAGACAAGGAAGAAACCCAAGAGATCCACAACAAGTTATAAACATACCAGCTTCTAAAGCTCCAGTATTCAAAGCAGGAAAAGTTTTAAAAGAAGCTATAAACAAATAAGAACATAATAGCAATTAAATAAATAGATAAAAGTGTGGGAATCCCACACTTTTTCTGATATTTAAGTAATATGAATATAGTGAATTCTAAGGAGGGTATATGAGACTAGATAAATTTTTAAAGGTATCAAGAATTATAAAAAGAAGAACAGTAGCAAAAGAAGCTTGTGATAAAGGTATAGTTACTATTAATGGGAAACAGGCAAAATCATCTTCAGAAGTAAAAATAGGTGATATATTAGAAGTTACTTTTGGGGAGAAGATAATGAAGTTTAAAATAACTGAAATAAGAGAACATGTTCTTAAAGCTGAAGCAAAGGAAATGTATGAGATAATAGAATAATATTTTAATAACCTCAGTATATTTATATTAAGAGTAATTTATATATACTGGGGGGATATGATGGAACATAGTATAAGTTTAAAGGATAGATCTAATCTAGTTATTTATGGAGTAGATCATATATATTCTTTTAATGATAAAAAGGTAGAACTTTTAACCTCTGCAGGAAGACTTATTATAGAAGGTGAAGGTTTGGATATGAATAAGCTTAATCTAGAAGAAAGTATAATTAGTGTGGACGGTACTGTTAACTCACTAAATTATGAAAAAGAGAAGAAACCTGATGAAAAATTTTGGAAGAAGGTTTTTAAATAATAATGAAATTTTTTATAGAGGATGTTAATATATTTTACTTAACTCTTTATGGTGGAATAGCAATAGGCTTAATATTTGATTTGTACAGAGCCTTAAGATCAAACTTTAAAATAGTAAGAAAAATATCTTTAGTGTTTGATGTTATATTTTGGTTTTTAATTACAATTGTAATTTTTACAACTATTAATTTATTAGAAAAATTTGATTTAAGATACTATCATTTTGTAGCTTTATTTCTAGGTTTTATTTTATATTATAACACCATAAGTAAATATATTTTGATTGCATTCAATAAAATAATTTCTTTTATAACAAGCTTATTCAAAAAGACTGTGCACTACATAGTCGCTTTTTTAAATAATTTGTATTACATTATTATCTATTCAATACATCTTTTATTTGATATTATTTGTTATATACCGAGTATACTTTTATCTAACAAAAGAAAAAGAAAAAATAA
>JALFMW010000013.1 GCA_022782605.1 Clostridium sp.
AGGTATAGGTGCATTTATTAGAAAAATTATAAGATAATATTAAAAAAAGAGGAAAATTGCAACTTTATATAGTATTTATAATAGATGTTTAAGATTTTGTAATATTAAATAAAATATATCAATAATATTATGAAAAAATTTAAAATTAGCATTATTATTAAATAAGGGGGGATATTTTGAATAGTACAGAGTTATTAAAAGAAAAAGTAATTAATTTATTAAAAGGAAATGCAACTAATGTACAAGATTTAAAGCCATATTTAAATTTAACTAAAGATGAGGAAGTAAAAATGGGTGAGATACTTGAAAAATACCCAATGTCTATTACTCCTTACTATTTATCTTTGATTGATTTTAATGATCCAGATGATCCAATAAAGAAAATGTGTATACCTTCAATAGAAGAAACAGATCTTAGTGGAAGTTTTGATACGAGTGGAGAAAAGGATAATACAGTTATTACTGGAGTACAGCACAAGTATAAACAAACAGTAATTGTATTATCCACTAATAATTGTGCCATGTATTGTAGACACTGTTTTAGAAAGCGCCTTGTTGGTTTATCTGATGAAGAAATTGCCACACATTTTGATGAAATGATAGAATACATAAAAAATCATAAAGAAATAAGTAATGTATTAATATCTGGTGGAGATGCTCTTTTAAATAGTAATACAAAAATAGAAAAATATTTAAGCAAATTATGTAAAATAGATCATTTAGATCTTATAAGATTTGGTACAAGGGTTCCTGTAGTTTATCCAGAAAGAATAACAAGAGATAATAGTTTAAAAGAAATACTAAAAAAATACGGCGAAAAGAAACAAATATATATAGTAACCCAATTTAATCATCCAAGGGAAGTAACTAAGGAATCCACTGAGGCAATAAAATATTTAAGAGAAGCTAATGTAGTTATAAAAAATCAAACAGTCTTACTAAAGGGAGTTAATGATAATAGTGAAACTTTAGGAGAACTATTAAAAAAAATAACTACTATAGGAATAGTACCTTACTATGTATTTCAATGTAGACCAGTTACAGGTGTAAAAAATCAATTTCAGGTTCCATTAAAAAGAGGTATTGATATAGTAGAAGGAGCTAAAAATTTACAAAATGGACAGGGGAAATGTTTTAAATATTGTATGTCTACAACTAGGGGTAAAATTGAAATAATAGGCAAGACAGATAATAATAAAATGATATTCAAATATCATCAAGCAAAATACGAAGAAGACAAAGGCAGAATATTTATAAAAGATATAGATGAAAATCAGACATGGATATATTAGTTAAATATAATTCTGTAAAAAAAGTTTTAACCTCTCTGAAATTTTAGGGAGGTTAAGACTTTATTTTAAATTAAAGGTATTAATGAACCTAAATCAAGAAGATTTTCTTTGCTTAAACATATGATATTTTTATTCTTACTTTTTATAAAATTTTCAATTTCTTTGTAATTTGGATGATTACTTATGTCACCAAAGAAAGCTAAAGTATTATCATCTATAAGTCCGCTGCATCCACCTATAAATCCATAGTTTAATTCAAATAAATCTATATGACCTTTTTCTATTAAAAGACAATCAATATTATGCTTAATTACTTCTTTGTAAATACCTTCATCAGAAGTAATTATTGAGTTTTCATCAACAATACAAATAGAACACTTACAATATCCCTGATTAACATGTATTTTTTTAAAGTTATTTTCATGAACATAATTTAAAAGTTTTTCATCAGTAAAATTAAAGTTATGAATAATTTTATCTCCTAATATGGCTGCATTATATTGAACATTATTGGGATATTTTTTTTCTATGAATGAATTTCCTTTAATAACATTAAATCCTAAGGGTGAAAGTATTTTATTATAATATTCATACATATTTGGACATACTAAAATATTATTATCATTAAGTTTTATGAGTGTTATATCAGGATGATAGCTTATGGCATCATAAGTATTTTCGCATTTTGAAGTTTTGATAGTATCTATATTAAGTTTTTTTAGGGTATTTGTCATCTCTGAAGTTATCCTATTATCCACTAAAGCAAGATTTATTTTTTTTTGTGGTATAAATGAAGTTTTTACAAATTTCATAATGTATTCTCCTTGAAAGTTTTCTTATTATAATATAAAACAAATAAAAAAAATAATCCATTAATTATTACATCTTCAAAGATTTTTCATGTCAAGTTTAATAAATATATTTAAAAAAGCTATGCAAAATGCATAGCTTTTAAGTATTATTAGTTAAACTCAATTCCGTTATTTTCTAATGTTGTTTTGAATCCATCTAGGAATGAATTATATCCTTCTTCTTTGTTTTCTCCAAGAGGATTATCATTTTCTAAAGCATCGTACATTTCTCTACAGTACTCAGCTGAAGATGTAGTGATATTTTGACCTATAAATTCAATTGCTGAATTAACACCAGCATCATATATTTGACTTTTTACAGATTCAGATAGCTCTAAATATTCTTCATAAGTATCTTCATCGTTAGTATCTTCATCATTATCATTATTAATACTATTATCTTCCTCAGTTGTATCTTCAGTTGTTTCATCAGATGAAATGTTATCAGATGAAGTATCTTCAGAGTTATCTTCTGTAACTGTTTCATTTACTTCAGGCTTTGTAGTATTTTCAAGAGATACTTCTTCCTCTTGTTCTATAGCTTCATCTTCAGTAGATACTTCTTCCATAGATGCAATTACTTTAGTTATAAATGAATCATTGTAAGCATTTTTATAAATACTTGCTAAAGTGTATTCTTTTATTGTAGTCATTCTTAATTCATTTTCAAATTCTTCTTCATCAGTTGTAGAAGTTGAACTTAATAATTGATCTTTATAATATATGTAGAAATCATTAATATCATAATACTTCTTAGTAGCATTTAATGTGGCCTTATAAAGTCTTGATGAAATCTCATACATACCATTACTATCTAAAGTTATACTTTTAGTATCAGCATCATTAGTAGTGGCATATTTTTCAAAACATGTTTTTACATAATCAAAATCTCCATCTTGTGTATTAGAATAAGATTTTAATAATTCTACTAACTCTGTTTGATCTTCTTTAGAAGTGATTTCTTTTACAATTGCCTCAAACTCATTTTGTAAATATTCAGTAGAATAGTTTTCTGTTGAAAAGAAAGCATCTTTATAAGTTCTTGCACTATACTCAACACTTCCATCTAAAGCTATGGTGTCTTCAGTCATTACAAACTTTTCTTCTTGTGATTTTTTACATCCAACTAAAAAAGTTAGTGGAAGAGTTAGAGCAACCATAAGACTAACTATTTTTTTATTCATATTTCTCTCCTTTAATTTAAACAAAGAATTTAATAATAAATATGTATAAATTTATTATAGAAGATATTCTATCATATTTTGTCGATTTAGAGTACTATTTGTAATAATAAAAAATAAATAATATCCAAAATAATATTCAAAAAGTAATAAAATCTAAATAAGGAAATAAATTGCTTAAGGGGGAGTATTTATGGAGAAAATTTGTATACTAAACTTTAATAATACATATGAAAATCAAGATTTTTATGAAAATGAAAATTATATAATTGTTGATTTTTCTGATTTAAAAAGTGTAAGTAGATATTGTGATGAAAAATCTTTAGATATAATACGAAAAAGACTTGAAAAATTTGTCGATATAAAAATAAAATTTATTGATTCTGGTAACTATCATTATATTTCCTACCTAATACTAGAAAAAATTACCAAACCATTCACATTAGTATTATTTGATCATCATACAGATATGCAGCCTTCTTATTTTGAAGAATTAATGTCTTGTGGTTGCTGGGTGAAAAAAACATTAGATGATAATAAATATATTGAAAAAGTAATTATAATAGGTGCCGATGAAAATCTTATTAATTCCATTGAAGAAAAGTATAGAGAAAAAATAATATGTTTTAGTGAAGATTTTATAAGAGGCAATTATAACTGGGAAAATTTTTCAAGAAAATATATAAATAGCCCTATATATATTTCCATAGATAAGGATGTTATAAATTATAAAGAAGCTAAAACAGATTGGGACCAGGGTAGTTTAACATTGGAAGAATTAAAAAACATTTATATTAATATATGCAAAAACCATGAAATAATAGGAATAGATATATGTGGAGACTCTTCATATAGTGGTGAAATATATGAAGTTAATAATAATAATGAAATTAATAATAAAAGTAATAAAAAAATATTAGAAATAATTGAAGAAGAAGAGTCTTTTTATGAATTAAATACTATTTAAAGTGGAAAAGAGGTAAAAATATTGATTTTATAAATATATTTACCTCTTTTCTATATATATTAATAAAAGTAATAATCTTTATTAATTGACAATGATTATCAATAATGATAGAATTATATTACAAAATAAATCGAGGAGATAAAATAGGATGATTAGAAAAGGAAAATTAGTAAAAAATACGGCAATAGCTTTAGCAATAATATCAGTATTTGGTAGCACATTAAGTTCAGTAAGTGCTGCTGAGTTAATAAAAAGTACACCAGCAATAACACAATATGTAGATGGAACATATAAAGTAGATGCA
>JALFMW010000039.1 GCA_022782605.1 Clostridium sp.
CCTTCTTTTGTATATATAATCAAAAAAGGGAAGGTGAAAGTTTATTCTCTAACACCAACTCAACTTAAATACTTAGAGAGAATATATTGTGAATATGAGTTATTTGGAGAATTGGAAGTGTTTATAGACAAACCTATATTAAACTTTGTGGAAGCAGTTGAACCTTGTGAAGTAATCAAAATTCCAAAAGATACTTTTTTAGAGTGGATTAAGTATGATAGTGACTTTTCTCTATTCATACATGTTCAAATGGCTGAAAAAATGTATCATACTTCCATAAGCAGCAAGGCAAATATCGCCTATACTCTAAAGTCTAGAATTATCTTCTTTTTATGGAGTTTTCTAGATGAACATAATTTAGACTCAGTTCATAAAGATATTTTGGTAGAAGGTGTTGGATCTAATATTAGAAGTGTTAATAGAATAATCAAAGAATTAGTAGATGAAAGCCTTATTGAATACAATAAAGGATTTATAAAAGTCAAGGATATGGATAAACTTGTAGATGAAATCTTCCCACTAATGAGAACTTATTAAGCATTTAAACTTAGGAGGACAAATTAATGATAGATAGAAAATTACTAATAGAAAAAGCATTTGAAGCACAAAAATTCTGCTACACACCATACTCAAACTTCAACGTTGGTGCTGCATTACTTGGTGCTAATGGAAAAATATACCAAGGATGTAATATAGAAAATGCAGCTTATACACCAACAAACTGTGCTGAAAGAACAGCTTTCTTCAAAGCAGTATCTGAAGGTCAAATGGAATTTACAGCTATTGCAGTTGTTGGAAATCCAGCAGGTGTAAAACAAGGAGAAGGAGATTACTGTGCACCTTGTGCTGTATGTAGACAAGTTATGGCAGAGTTTTGCGATTTAAAAACTTTCAAAGTTATAATAGCAAAAAGTACTGATGATTACTTAGAATATACTTTAGAAGAACTTCTACCTCTTGCATTTACAGGAAAAGATTTAAATAAATAAAATTACTTAAGATTAAAAAAGTCCAAAGGGTGTAACAATTTAATTTTGTTACACCCTTTGAATTTTCTAAAAATTTAAATTAAATCCTTTTCTATTTTGTATAATAAGCAATTCCTATGCTACCTGGTCCTACATGAACTCCAATAACAGGGCCAATTGATTGAATATCTACTTTCTTGCCAAGTTTATTCTCTAGTGCTTTAGCCAGTTTTAGTCCATCTTCTTGGCAATTTATATGATGAACAACAATATCTCCAAGTCCTTTAGACTCTATTTCCTCCAATACGGTTTTTACTATTTCCTCTATGGCCTTTTTTCTAGTTCTAACCTTTTTAAATACAGAGGTCTCCCCATTTACAACTGTAAGTATTGGTTTTATCTGTAATACATTGCCAAATAAAGCAGCAGCGCCACCTATTCTTCCACCTTTTTTTAGATATTCCAATGTTTCAGGTGTAAATAAAAACCTACTATTATTAATAACATGATTTGCTGCATTTATAACTTCATTTATACTTTTGCCTTCACTAGCTGTTCGAGCTGCTTCTATAACGGCAAATCCCATTTGCATACAATTTGTCTTAGAATCAAGTATATGTATCTCTGCATCTGGATAATCTTCTAGTATCATATCTTTAATCATATTTGCATTAGAATATGTACCACTCATTTTTGAAGATAAAAATATTCCAACTATAGAGTCGCCGTCTTTTACTATTTCTTTAAAAGTATTTAACATTTCATTTGGTATTGGCTGAGATGATTTTGGTATTTCTTTGCTATTTTTTATCTCTTCATAAAAAACTTCATTTTCTATGTCTATCTCACGGCTGCTTACTCCATTTATAATAACATTTAAAGAAACTAACTTTATATCGTATTTTTTTATATATTCATCAGATATATATGATGTACTGTCAGTTACTATTTTAATTGCCATATTTATCCCTCCCTTATTATTAATATAACACTATTTTTCCCAATATTTAAATAGTATTACATTTATAGTCAAAAGTAATACTAATATCTTTTTGATAGTGAGATAATTAAATTATTATGAGAAAGTTTAACTTAAGATTTTTTATCAAAAAATGAACTGCTTGACATGATAAAATAGCGGTGATATTATATACCAATCGGTCGGTATATAAGGAGGGTATTTATGAATAAAAATAATACAAAGCAAAAACTGATTGAAGCTATGTATGAACTAATTGCCAAAGAAGGTTATGAAAAAGCATCTATTAACAAAGTTTGCACATTAGCTGGTGTCAAAAAACCAACATTTTATCATTACTTTAATTCTAAAGAAGAAATATTTATTAATATAATTAAAGAAACATATCCCTCTGATTTTGATGATATTTTAAATAAAATAAAATCTATTACATCAGTGGAAGATTACAAAAAAGCATTATATGAATATGGTGATAAGTTTATTGAATCTTATGAAGTAGATATAGATATGCGTAAAGTTTGTGCTGAAATTGACTTACAAACAACTCGCATGGAAGAAGCGAAAAAAATAGTAAATGAGTGCGAAGATTTTATAGCAGATAGTTTGTATCAAATAGCTTTGCATGGTAGAGAAATAGGAGCATTTAGCAAAGACGCAGATCTTAAAACATTTTCTCAAAATATTCACAATATGATTATAGGATTAGACAAATCCTTTATTTGTAATATTAAAATTGATGCAAAAAAGATTTGGAGATTTAATATTGATGCTATGTTTGCACTTTCTAAGGAGATAAGATAATGAATCAAGAGCATTTTGGAACAATGGAACCTAAAAAGCTATTTGTTAAACTAGCTATACCAAGTTTAATTAGTATGCTATTTTCATCTTTATATATGATGGCAGATGGAATATTTGTAGGAAAAATAATAGGAAGTAAGGCATTAGCAGCTATAAATCTTGTTTTTCCAATAATTATGATATTGTTTGCAGTTGGGGATATGGTAGCATCAGGAGCATCTGTAAAGATAGGTATTAAACTAGGTGAAAAAAACGAGAAAGATGCGAGTGAAATATTCTCAGTAGCTCTTTTATTTATATTTATTTTAAATATTATTTTCGCCATAGTCGGTTTAATACTTGCAAAAGACATTATATTTATTTTAATTAAAGATAAAGAACTTGCTAATTTAGCATATAAATTTGCTTATGTTTTTATTTTATTTTTACCAATTATAGCTCCATTCTTTGCTATAGATAATTATTTAAGAATATGTGGCAAGGCTAATATGAGTATGTGGATAAATATAGGTGTATCGGTACTTAATATTATATTAGATGCTATTTTTATAGGATATTTAAAACTAGGAATAGAATATGCAGCTCTTGCTAGTTCACTTAGTATGTCTATTGGAACATTAATTTTAATATATCCTTTTATTACAAAAAAAGTAGCACTTAAATTTACAAAGCCAAAAATAAAAATAAAAGAAATGCTAGGAATTATTTATAACGGAAGTTCACAATTTTTCAGTAATATTTCTGGTTCTATAATGGCAATTATTATGAATAGTTTTCTTCTTTATTATGGTGGAGCAGTAGGAGTAGCTGCGTATTCAATTGTTATGTATATAGAATCATTAATTGTACCAATGCTTTTTGGTATGATAGATGCTGTGCAACCTGTATTTAGTTATAATTATGGTGCTAAAAATAATAAACGTATAATGACTTTTTTCAAAATAACTTGCACTGTAGCACTTTCTATTTCTATAGTAACAATGATTATAATATTTGTATTTCCTGATTTTCTAGTTAGAATGTTTTCTTCTGAATCAGATATAGCTGTTATAGATATGGCGAAAAAGGCTCTGCTTTTATATGCACCGTCATATTTATTTACTTGGTTTATTATGACTGTAAGTGGAGTTTTGACAGGACTTGAAAAAGCAACTGAGTCTATTGTACTTATGT
>JALFMW010000053.1 GCA_022782605.1 Clostridium sp.
ATGGAGAAAATTTTTCAAATTGGTTTGACAAATTTTATGATGAAACATTAGTAGATAGAGAGTTGTATTTTATGTATATGGAGGAAAAGAATAGATATGTACAATATTAATAGACTAAAAGATATGCTTGTTGTTATGGAAGACTGTGTATTGAAATTGGACTATTAGATGGAAGTGATGAGGAGATATCTGCGAAAACAGGATTAGATATAAATCTGATTAAGTCTATTAGAAATAAATAAGAATAAAGTCACTGATATTGAGTCAGTGGCTTTTCATTATTTTAAATAGTATATATTATTAAATAGGTAAGAATACCATTTATGATATAACAGTATTTTTATTATGGTATAATCATAATAAAGAAAATGCAAGAATGTGATTAGATGAAAGGATTACTAGATCCTAAAATGTATATTGTATTTAAAAAATTATAGTATCTGGGTAGATTTTTTGAGAGGTTATAATGAGTATATATAAAGAAATCATAGAGAGTATGGAACGCATAGACTATGCAAAGGAAAAGCAGAAAGAAGGAAAATTAGAATATCTGTCACTAGAAAAGGGCAACAGAGACTTTATAAGTAGTATTTGGAATGCTGTTGAAAAAGGAATAAGAAAAGGACATAATAAAATTATTGAGAACTGCAAAGAATTAGGGATAGAAATTTCTCCCTATACAGAAGAAGAAGTAAAAAATTTAGCTAGAGAGACTATAGTTAGAGGATGTTATGAAGAAGGGTGCAGTAAAGATTATTTAAAACGAGCATTTGGTATAAGTGATGAGTTATTAGAGAGCATATTAAATAAAAATTTATTATAAAATTGCCATATAGGCAGAAGGGGATATTGTCCACTAAGTTTAAATAATTAGTGTTTTTGTAGCAAGTCAACTCATTTAAATAGCTTGACTAAGACGGTGGATTGTACAGTTATTGACAGTTTATGTAAATAACTTCCTATCTTTTGCTAACCTTTTATAGTAAAATAGAAGGAAATAAAATAATAAAAAGGGAGAATTGAATGAGGAAATATATAATACCAGGAGTTGGAGTAATATTTTGTGGAATATTGATTTACCAAACATATAGTTTAAATACTATAAAGGGAGAACTAGAAAATATAAAAAGTGCCAATATGACATTACAAGAGGAGGTAAGCTCTTTAAGTAGTGAGTTAAGTAGCCAGATTGAGTCAACATTATATGAAGAATTAGGCAAATCATATTTGACTAAGGATGTAAGTTTTAAATTAAATAAAAATACCGATACTGGATATGACTTAACTGTGAGGGCAGAATTAAGTGAACTAAAAGAAAATTCAAAAATTTTATTTATGTATAAAAATATAAACTCTAATGATTGGCAAAAGTTAGAGTTAAAAAAAGAGGAAGAATTAACTTATACAGGAAATATAAATTTACTTTATGATAATGACTATCAATATAAAATTGTAGTTAAAGGTGATAAAAGTGAAAGTAGTGATATTGAAGAGTTATATAAATATCTATTCATGCCTACAGTACCTGATGTAAGCTGGAATTACAATGATGAAGGCATATATTTCAGTGCTAATGATAATGTTGATTATGAAGAAGATCAAACATCTCATGAAGATAAAATAAAATCTGTTGAAGTAATAGTTAATAATAAGAAAGAAAAGACTTATAAATGTGAGTATAAGGAAGAATCATTATACAACGACAGTGATGAAATTGAAGATGAGCTTAAGTATTATGAAGTTAATATTCCAAAGAAAGCTTATGGTGATAAATTAAATTCTATAAAAATGAAGGTTACTTATGAAAGTGGAATAGTAAATATTGAGGAAGTAATTGATAAGCAAAGTGAATAATATTTTTGAGAATATTAAAAAAGAGTATGAATTGAAAAATCAATTTATACTCTTTAATTTTAGCAATAAGATTTTCTACTATTTTATTATGAAAACTATATTAAAGCATAGCTTAATTAAAAATGCCTATCTACAAACAAGCTTTTAAGCTCACTTGCAAATAGACATTTGATAAGGGGGAAATTATTTATTTGTCATCTTATTAATGTTGTGTGATAGTTCGCTTATACTATCTGTCAAAGCTTGTAGTTTTCCCTCGATTCTCACCAATAAATATAGTGAGATGGCGATGGGAAATCCTAAATTGGCAATGATAGATTGTAAATCAGCCATTTATATCACCTCACAACTATATTGTTAAGTTGTATTCAGTAGTTGTTGAATCCACAACTTTGGCAGATACACATTCAGCAATATCATATCCCTTTGGTTGGAAGATGTTCTTATCTTTTATAAGATTCATGGCATTTATAATGTCTGTTTCTTCAATATCTTCTCTAGGATCGTCTATTGTTATTGAAAAACTATTGCCCAAAGTGTTTTTAAAAGTCATTATAAGTTTTCTTTCATCCATTTTCTTACCTCCAAAAATAAATTTCTTAGTAAAAATAAAAATTTAAGGATAAGGTGAATTTAAAGCAAGTTTATTTAGATTGAAATTACTCAGATAGTGAAAAGTTATCCACTCTTAAAACTGCGCTCAAAGTGTGTTGTTGTAAACCAACTAGAGCGTTTACTACTGCCATTATATCTTCGTTGGAAGCAGCTGATTTGATAGATGAGAAAGTTTTTGTTTTTATTACTCTATCTCCGTTTAAATCAGTGCCTTGGTCAAATTTAACTTTTATAGCAGATGCATTTGGTGAAGAAATTACAGCCATAATATTACCTCCTAAAATTATTTTGTGAGCTCACTTTATTTATATAGTAGTAGGAAAAAGTAATAATTTGCTAAAAAAAGTATTACTAAATTTTATTGTGAGAGTATTTTGAACAATGAAAAATCAAAAGTTGTATGAATAAACCTTTACCAAA
>JALFMW010000085.1 GCA_022782605.1 Clostridium sp.
TTTTCTATATCCACCTTAGAATAAGCATTAATATGACCTATATCTATGCAGGTAGAAAAGTTAGTATTCTCTATTCTTTTCATCAATTCATCCATAAGTACATAATCTTCTTCAAGTACATTTTCTACAAGAATATTCATATCATCTTTTCCCTTTAGAAAATCTCTCCAATAATTATATACATTCTCGTTCCACTCAATGTAAGAATAACTTTTTGGTATATATCCATTATGATAAACAATTTTACTTGCACCTAGATTATTAGCTACCTCGAAGGCCTGCTCCATTCTAAATTTACTTACCCTTCTTATTTCACTATCTCTACTTCCTGGAGATAAATCCGCATAAGGTCCATGAATTATTAAATCAACATTGTTATACAAGTCTTCAAGCTCTTTTTTATATACATCCATCATCTCATATCTATTATCTAGTACATAAGGATTTGCAAAATGTACTACTTCCAATCCCACATCATATCTTCTTAATATGGGTAAAATTTTCTCTGTTTCAACTAATTGAGACACATAAAATCTCATCTTATCACCTCAAATTTCCTTTGTATTCTTTTAAAATAGCTAGTCTATGTATATATTTTTGAGTTATAATAAGTTTATATTTTGACTACAAATTATAAAAACTGCTATTTTAAGTTTACAATACTTATAATAAATATCAAGTTTTTATATTTTAATATATACAATAATGATGAAATACAAAGGTGATAGAAATGAATTTAATAAGCTTAGAAAATATAAGTAAGCACTACTCAGAAAAAACTTTATTAGATAATATTTCTCTAGGTATAAATGAAGGAGAAAAAATAGGTCTTATCGGTGTCAATGGTACTGGTAAATCTACTTTACTAAAAGTTATAGCAGGTGTGGAAGAAGCTGAAAGTGGAACAATAATTAAAGCCAACAAGGTTAGAATTGAATATCTTCCACAAAATCCATACTATGATGAAGAAGCCACAGTTTTGGAACAAGTTTTCAAAGGTACTTCTGCTGAAATGAAATTAATTGGAGAATATCAAGATTTATTAGAAAAAATAAATCAATCTTATGATGAAAAGTTAAACGAGAGATTATTATCTCTTCAAACTAAAATGGATGATTTAAATCTATGGGATTTGGAAAGTGAAGCAAAAACAGTTTTAATGAAGCTGGGAATTAAGGACTTTGACCAAAAAGTAAAAGAATTATCTGGAGGACAGAGAAAAAGAGTTTCTCTTGCTTCTGCATTAATTACTCCATGTGAATTATTAATATTAGACGAACCTACCAACCACTTAGACAACGATACTATAGACTGGTTAGAGGAGTATTTAAATAAATTCAAAGGTTCTCTATTAATGATTACCCATGACAGATATTTCTTAGATCGTGTTACTAATAGAATACTTGAATTAGACAAAGGAAGACTATTTAGCTACGATGGTAACTACTCTGTTTTCTTAGAGAAAAAAGCTGAAAGACTGGAACTAGAACAATCTTCAGAACTTAAACGCCAAAATCTACTTAGAAAAGAATTAGCTTGGGTTAGACGTGGTGCTAAAGCTCGTACTACTAAACAAAAAGCTAGACTTCAAAGATTTGATGAACTTGTTAATAGTGAGAAAAATGTTATAGATGAAAAGATGGATATATCAGTGGGATCTTCTAGACTTGGTAACAAAATTATAGAAATCCACAATATATCTAAGTCTTTTGAGAATAAAAAAGTAATAGATAATCTTGATTATACTTTAGCTAGACATGACAGAATAGGTATAATAGGTAAAAATGGTCTTGGAAAATCCACTTTAATAAATATTTTAGATGGTAAAATAAAACCAGATAGTGGAGAAATAGAAATAGGTGAAACAGTAAAAATAGGATGTTTCTCACAAGATGATTCTCATATGCATCCTGATATGAGAGCCATAGATTATGTTAAGGAAGAAAGTGATTATATAACAACTGCTGATGGAAGTAAAATTACTGCCTCTCAAATGTGTGAAAAGTTCTTATTTGATGGTACTATGCAGTATACTTATATTAGAAAGTTATCTGGTGGAGAAAGAAGAAGACTTCATTTACTTAGAGTATTAATGTCTGCTCCTAATGTACTTTTACTAGATGAGCCTACAAATGATTTAGATATAGAAACACTTAATCGTCTTGAAGATTATCTAGATGAATTTAAAGGTGTAGTAATTACTGTATCTCATGATAGATACTTCTTAGATAGAATTTGCAATAAAATTTTCGCCTATGAAGGAAATGGTAAAATCCATATTTACACAGGAAATTACAGTGATTATGTAGTATATAGAGAAAATGAAAAAATAGAATTTGAAGAATTCAACACTTCTACTGTTAAAGAAGAAAAAGTAAAAAATGAAAAACCTAAAAACAATAAAAAGCTTAAATTTTCTTTCAATGAGCAAAGGGAATTTGATACTATAGATGACGATATAGCAACACTTGAAGAAAAAATAGCTTCTCTTGAAGAGTCTACAGCTAAATATGCTACAGACTTTACTAAACTTCAAGAAATAATGAATGAAAAAGAAAAACTTGAACAAGAATTAGAATATAAATATGAAAGATGGGAATATTTAAACAATTTAGCTGAGGAAATAGCTAACCAAAAATAAAATTCTATTCGTTCATAGCGTCAACGTATAAGTCTTTGCTTTGCATCAGACTTATCACGTTGCTTAAAATTTAGTTTGGAGGTTTAAATAATGAAGATATTTGCCCATAGAGGTCTTAGTGGATTTTATCCAGAAAATACTATGTTAGCCTTTAAGAAATGTCTTGACTTAGATATATATGGAATAGAACTTGATGTTCAAAAAAGTAAGGATAATCATCTAGTTGTAATTCATGATGAAAAAGTAGATAGAACTTTCAATGGATCTGGCTATGTAAAGGATATGACTTTAGATGAACTTAAGTCTTTAAATTCTTCTTTTAAAAATTATGAAGAAAATATAGACTGCAAAGTTCCTACTCTAAGGGAAGTTCTTTTATTATTTAAACCTACAAATTTTATAATTAATATTGAGATAAAAAACAATAAAGTAAAATATAAAAATATAGAAGAAGATGTAGTAAACCTTGTAAAAGAGTTAAATATGGAAAAAAGAGTTCTTATATCTTCTTTTAGAATGAAAACTCTAAAGAAATTAAAAAAGATATGTCCTAAAATAAAAAGAGCTTATCTACTTAGCGAAAAATTTTATAAATATAGATTAAAGTATCTTATATTCTCAAGAGTTACAAAGAATAAATCTTATTCTATCAATCCCAATTATACAATTGTTGATAATAAATTTATTAAAAAATGCCATAATAGAGATATGAAAGTTCTCTGCTATCGAGTAAACAATATTGAAGATTATAAAAAACTATTAAAAATAAAGGCTGATGGCATATTTACAGACTTCCCTAATATTATGTCTGATGATATATTTAAATAAGTTTACATGTATATACACATGTATTGACATAACCTTCCAATAAATATAAAATTAATTTATATTTTATTGGGAGGTTTTATAATGGAAAAAATCATAAACAATTATAAATCATTATTAAGTAACTTAGAAAACTTAAAATCTTTAAGTATTAATAATTTAGATTTAAATAAAACTGGATTATTTATTGTAGATATGAATAATGGATTTGCTAAAGAAGGTGCTTTATCTTCTCCAAGGGTTGAAGAAATAATTGAGCCTATAGCTGATTTTGGAAAAGTTATATCTTCTAAAATAAATACTATTGTAGCTTTTACAGATACTCATGATGAAGATGCTGTTGAATTTAAAAGCTATCCAACTCACTGCTTAAGAGGGGATATGGAAAGTGAAGTTGTAAAAGAAGTACTTGCTATAGATAATTTAGAAATTATAGAAAAGAACTCTACTAATGGTTTCTTTGCTATAGATATTGAAAAATACAAAAATCTAGATAATTTTATAGTAGTAGGGTGCTGTACTGATATTTGTGTATATCAATTTGTATTAACTCTTAAAACATATTTTAATCAAAATAACCTAGATAAAAATATTATAGTTCCTATGAATTTAGTAGAAACTTATGATATAGATATGGTTCACTCTGGTGACTTTTTAAATACAATTTTCTTAAATAGCATGATGCAAAACGGCATAAATGTTGTTAAAGAAATTAAATTATAAATAAAAGGGTACTGTTGTATTTTAATCTACACAGTACCTTTTTTATTAAGTTTTATTAAGATTACATTATAAAAAGTTATAATTCTAATAATTCGCTCTATCCAGTTAATAAATATAGCCATTATTCTAGTAATACTAATACCTTTTTCTAGTATAATAAATATTTTTTAACATATTATAAAAAAGAAGTCCAAGAAAACTTAAAAGGTGATATTCACATAAGAAGAGGTAAATTATATGAATAATAAAGACGACACAAAACATATTAAAATACCACCTTGGGAAAAGCCTCTATTTCTATCTTTGATGACCTTTATTGGAGGATATATGAATGCATATACATATATTACAAGAGATAAAATCTTAGCTAATATGCACACTGCCAACATGTCTAAACTAGGAATTAAGCTTGCCCTTGGACAATGGAAAAATGCCTTAAGCTTTTTTATTCCTATTGTAGCCTGCATATTAGGTGCTGCTTTTAGTCAGTGGGTTAAATATAGAGTTGAAAAAAATAAATATAAAGGTGATTGGAGAAAGATAGCTCTTATTTTAGAATCCATTGCATTATTTGGTGTGGGATTAATTCCTACTTCTGTTTTCGATCTTATTGTTACTAATATTGTTTCTTTTTTGATGGGATATCAATTATGCTTATTTAAAAAATGTTTTGATATTGCATACAGTACAACTATATGCACAGGAAATATAAGAAATATTGGTGAATTATCATACTATGCAGTATCTGAAAAAAGTAGATATTCTATAAAAAAAGTACTTATTTTAACTCTGCTTACATTTTCTTTTGCAGGTGGAGCAATTCCAGGAACTCTAATATCCTTAGCTATAAGTATTAAAGCTGTATGGGTTTGCAGTTTTATATTACTAGGATTAGTAATTTGGATAAATAATTATGAAATTAAATACAAATCATTAGATTCTAATAAATAAAGGATAGACATTTTGCCTATCCTAAAATAATAATTCAATAAAATTTTCTATATTATTCCTTGGCTCATCATAGCATCAGCAACTTTTAAGAAACCTGCTATATTGGCTCCTACTACATAGTTGCCTTCTGAACCGTACTCTTTTGCTGCTTCCTTAGATGCATTAAATATATTAATCATTATTTCTTTTAATTTAGCATCTACTTCTTCAAAAGTCCAAGAAAGTCTCATACTATTTTGTGCCATTTCTAAAGCTGATGTTGCAACTCCTCCTGCATTTGCAGCTTTAGCTGGTGCTAATAAAACATTATTTTCTAATAAATAATTTACAGCTTCATTTGTACAAGGCATATTTGCACCTTCACCTATAGCTATTACATTATTTTCTACTAATAACTTAGCTTCTTCTAAACTTATATCATTTTGAGTTGCACAAGGAAGAGCTATATCACATTTTAAAGACCATATTCCTTTTTGTCCTTCAAAATAATATGCACCTGCTTTCCTTTTAGCATACTCTTTTATTCTTTTTCTTTCAACTTCTTTGATTTGTTTAACTAACTCTACATCTATGCCTTCTTCGTCTACTATATATCCATTAGAGTCTGACATTGCAATTACACAAGCACCTAATTCTTGTACTTTTTCAGCTGCATATATGGCAACATTTCCTGAACCTGATATAACTACTTTTTTGCATCTTAAATCATGATTATGTTCTTTTAACATTTCATCTACAAAATAAATAAGACCATATCCTGTAGCTTCTACTCTAGCTAAAGATCCTCCATAATTTAAACCTTTACCAGTTAAAACACCAGATTCGTTAGCATTTCTAAGTTTTTTATATTGACCGAATAAATATCCTATTTCTCTTCCTCCAACTCCAATATCTCCAGCAGGAACATCCACATCAGGACCTATATGTTGTTGTAATTCAGCCATAAAACTTTGACAGAATCTCATTATTTCTCTATCTGATTTTCCCTTTGGATCAAAGTCAGATCCTCCTTTTCCACCACCTATAGGTAAACCTGTTAATGAATTTTTAAATATTTGCTCAAACCCTAAAAACTTAACTATACTTGCGTTTACTGATGGGTGGAATCTAAGTCCTCCTTTATAAGGACCTATTGCACTGTTAAATTGAATTCTATATCCTCTGTTAACTTGTATATCTCCATTATCATCAACCCAAGGAACTCTAAACATTATTTGTCTTTCTGGTTCCACAAGTCTTTCCAATATTCTTTCTTCAATATACTCTGGATGTTTATCTAATACAGGCTCCAAAGATTTTAATACCTCTTCAACAGCTTGATGAAATTCTTCATCACCTTTATTTCTTTTTTTAACTTCTTCTATTACCCCATTTACATACTGAGCTAAACTTAATTTTCTTGTTGTATCTTCTACAAAACTTGATACTGTCTCTTTTATATTTGCTATCATATTTATCCCCCTTGCAATTTTTTGACTATTTAGATTATTTCGATTTATTATTAAATGATATCCAATAAATTCCACATTGTCAATAAATTTAGTGTATTTTCAACAATTTATGATAAAATATAATTTTACGACAACAAAAATTTCCAAATCAATTGGAAACTTTAACTGATAATTATCTAAAAGTTGGGGATAATTTTTATGTATAATTTGTATTTTCATACTTTAATTGTATACAAAAGTGATGAACTCAGTACGAGTTCATCCCTTTTGTGGGATTGTCTTTTTATTTTGAGACAGCCCCTTTTTAATAATCATATTCTTTGCAATTTTCACATATAACAACTTTCAACTTATCATTATACATACTCTTATATGATAATAACAACTCATTAAGTTGTGCATCTACTAAGTTTATCTTTCCTTCACTTATTAGAGTTACTTTTTCTTTTTCTATAATAATTTTTATATCATTAACTTCATCTTTTAGTGAAGTAATTATTAACTCTTTACTTTGAAGATTTTCACTATATTTTTTATAGAAATCAGAATTTTTATCTATACTAGTATTATTTGTTTTTTTTGTTGAACTCCCTACATTTGGTGAATTATAAGTAAATTTATTTAAATCTTCTAGATTCAAATTATTTGGATCTAGACCAAAGTTTTTCATTTGTTTATCTAGTTCTTTTGGATCTACACCGTATCTTTCCAGTAATTTATTTTGCATCTTGATGAATTTTTCTTGAGATATATTATTTTCTCTCATATATTCATATATCTTAGATGTAAATTGTGACATTGTCATACTTCCATCTGCTACAGAGAAATATAAATCATACATGTAATTTTCAAATTTATCAACATCACTGTCTTTCACTTTGTTTTTTAATTCGTTAAAATCAATTATTCTATCATCAGACATGTTAATTCCTCCTGCCAAAATTATACTTAATAAGAATTATACCACACTTATTAAAATATACATAATATAAAAAGAATTGTGGTGATTATTTTGTCATTTCGTCTTTTTCTTGTTTTTGTAATTTTATTGTTTTTAATTACGCCTTCAAGTAACTCTTATTAAGGATAGTTTTTCTATCCTTAATTTTATATTTTAATCATTTTTATAATTTTATCTTCACTATTCATATAGCAATTCATACCTAATGGTAGGGATACCATTGGTATACAATGACCTGACTTTAAATTACAGATAGTTGGCTTTTTATTATTAAGTGCTATTTCTTCAAGTATATTAATTATTTCATCATCACTATCAAATGCTTTCTTACAATTAGTAAATTCGCCAAATATTATACCTCTACATTCTTCAATTTTGCCTGCCATTTGTAAATGATTTAACATTTTATCTATTTTATAAGTATACTCTCCAACTTCTTCTATAAATAATATCTTATCCTTTGTATCAATCTCATATTTAGTTCCCAGTGTTGAAATAATCAATGATAAGTTTCCTCCAACGAGTATTCCTTCACAAAATCCATCATATAGGGAAATGAATTCTTCATTATAAGGATTTCTTAATATTAATTCATCTTTAAAGTTTAAAGAATCTATCAATGAATTATAAGTGAAATAGTCCCATTTTTTTATACTTGCCGCCATAATTCCATGATAAGTTACTAAATTACATATTTTATTAATAGCAATGTGAAGTGCTGTAATGTCAGAAAAACCAATAAAAATCTTAGGATGATCTCTAATAATGGTAAAGTCAATTAAGTCTAATATTCTAGTACATCCATAGCCACCTCTTACACATAAGATTGCATCTATTTCTTTATCTAGAAACATTCTTTCTAAATCCAATGCTCTTTCTTCATCCCTGCCACTTAAATAGCCTTTATATGATAAGTAGCAACTCTTTCCTATTTTTATTTTATATCCTAATTTATTTAACTCATATTTTATATCTTCTATTCTAATATTTCTTAAAGGTCCTGCAGGTGCTATTAAACCTATTGTATCCCCTTTTTTTAAACATTTTGTATACTTCATATTATCACCCATTCCATAAGATTTTAATTATTTATAAGCATTTTATACTAATTTAAATCGTAATATTACTATAAGTAACTTTAAAAGAATATTTATGTATTATTTGATATAAAAATTTATGGGAGTTGGTTAATATAAAAAAGGAAAAAATATTTATAAGATTAAGCATCTTATCATTCATATTATATATGATTATAATGTTAGCTTTTGAAGGGATTATCTACATAATAGTAGGAATGGGTTTTTTATCTTTTTTAGGATTTACATATAAATCATATTTAAGTATTTTAATTTTTTTAGTTATTTGCTACATAATGCTTTTACCACTCAAATATTATTCCACTACGTTAATTGCTATATTTAGTAGTAAGAGTAATATATCATATTTCCAACAGAGAGTTATTCATTTTATATTATATACATCTTTTTCTTCATTAATTGTTGGGTGTGTAGATTATTTTCTTAATAATATAAGTATTCCACCTGGTAATCAAGTGTTGTTCATTTTACTTTGTTATTTATTTGAAACTTACTTAGATTCACTAATTTTATATAAAAAATAAAAATCTATCCTTAAACAACTAAGGATAGATTTTTATTTCATTATAAGAATAATTTTTCTATTGATTTTGTCATTTCAACAGCTTCATTATAAAATTTACCTACATTAACAACTGACTCGCTAATATTGGCAAATTCTCCTGCAAAAGCTGTTGCATGATTATTTAAAATTGATAATACGCTGGCTTTCATATCATTATTATTTTTAGTTTTTACCCTATTAAAAAAGTCTTTTATTAGTTTTTCATCCATATTACCATGTTCTATTTGTATTACTTTTTCTTTATCATCTGTAAATTTTTTTATACTTATAGTATTATCCTGCATGTTAGCATAGACTTCACCATGTGTAAACATTAATCTAATATTTTTACTTTCTTCTTTTGTAAAAGCACTTATATTAAGTGATGCTGTAACATTATTTTTATATTTAAGTATGGATATTATATTGTCAGATACATTATTATCACAAGAATATACACATTGTCCATATTGTCCCTCTTTTAATATCTCATTTACATTATCTTCAGTTGGATTGATATGTAGATATTTATTTAAATCTTTGTTTTTTGAATAAATTTTTTGTGCACAATAAGGACATTCTTTATCTATGCCACATCTAATACATAATTGACTCATATTAAGTTGCATATTTTCCCTTGTAAAATGATTTAAATTCCCAAAAGAAGATATAATTTCACACTTAGAGTTTGTTAAGTATTCAAGCATATCCAAGTCATAACAACTATTTGTAAGAAGAATAGGTGCTGTATCACTATCTAATCTCCAGCTTCCTCTCACATAATAATGTACAAATTTCTCATATCCTATATATGAATTATAATTAATATTAATTAATTGACCTAATTCTTTATCATCTATTATTTTTTTTAGATATTCAAAAAAATTAGAATATCTATATGGCATAGATGCCATAAAAATTTTGTCTTTATTTTTTTCACATAAACCTTGTAAGTTAACTAGTTTATCTAAACTGTTTGTCACTGGACCTTCTACTAGAATATCATATCCCTTTTCAAGAGCCTTCTCACATGCTAAAAAATGTGTATTATCACTACTACATATTATAACTGCATCAGCCATCTTTTCTTTTTCAAAAAAATCATTTATATTTGCAAAAACTTTATCATCTGGTAAACTGAATATTTCTTTGAATTTTTTTCTTCTACCAATTTTATTTTCTACAACTGCTACTACTTCACATGTTTCTTGATTATTTTTTATAAAATCTCCATAAGTATATCGCCCTCTTACTCCTGCACCAATTATAACTATTTTTATTTTTTCCATGAAAAAATCCCCTTTTTATCAATAATTAAATTGCATCTATAAATAATTATAATATATTTTTATAAAATTTGTTATTTTGCAAGTTTATCTTGTTTTTTATTATAGAAAAACATATATAATGCAGCAGCAAATATTATAAAGTATCCAACTACACTTAATCCATCTGGATATACTCCAAACATGAATATACTTAATATAGCTGAGAATATTATATTACTATAATCAAATATTGATATTTCTTTGGCTGGAGCATATTTATATGCAAGGGTAACTCCAAATTGTCCAAGACTTGCAAATACACCTGCTAATATTAAGTACATAAATTGTATTAAACTCATTGGCTTATATACTATTATAAATACTGGTAATACTGCTAGTAGTGAAAATGTTGAAAAGAAAAATACAATGGTATAATACTCTTCTTTATTTCCAAGCATTCTTACACATGTATAAGCAAGTGCTGCAAAAACTGCACTCAAAAATCCAACTACATATGGAACTACTCTCACATCAAAACTTGGTTTAATAATAAATAAAGCACCAATGAAAGCTACTATTATAGCTGATATTTGTTTTATATTGATTTTTTCATTTAATATTAATGCACAGAAAATTACTACTAAAAAAGGGCTTATTTTATTCAACATATTAGCATCTGATAATACTAAATTGTCTATGGCATAATAATTAAAAATAATACCTATAGTTCCAAATAAAGAACGGTAAACTAATACTTTTCTATTTTCTTTTTTGCCTAGGAAACTTCCTTTATGCTTAATAATTAAAAATAAGGCAATAATTGCAGCAACTAAATTTCTAAAAAATACCTTTTGGAAATTTGGTAAATCTCCTGAAAGTTTTATAAATGCAGACATCATTGCAAAGCCAAATGCTGATAAGATTATAAAAAATATACCTTTTAATCTGTTTGATTTTGTTATTTCACTCATATTTTCTCCTTTGTTTTGTTAAAAATTGTACTAATCTATTTTATATGTGAAAAATATAATAGTCAATTTTTTTGTACCTACTTTATTGTATTTATATTTATATTTATACATATTTATATTTTTTATCATAGTATCTTGCATAATTCCAAATTATATATACAATATTAATAGTGATAAATTTTACATTTTTATAGTAGAAGGTGAATAGATGAAAGAAAAATATACAGTTCCTATATATCAAAAAATAGCTCTAGACCTAGCCAATAAAATTCATACTGGAGATATAAAAGAAGGAAGTACTTTATATGGTCGTTCTATACTTGCAGGAAAGTACAATGTTTCCCCTGAGACAATAAGAAGAGCCATAAAATTACTTGAAGATATTGATATTGTTGAAAGTATAAAAGGAAAAGGTGTTACGGTTTTATCTTCTGATAATGCCTTATCATTTATAAAAAAATATGAAGATATTACAAATATCTCTTCATATAAAAGTAATTTATACAGATTGCTTGAAAATAAAGCTAAAATAGATAACGATATAATCCTTACTTTAAACAA
>JALFMW010000158.1 GCA_022782605.1 Clostridium sp.
GCTGATACTAAGAAAAACTTAGAAGCAAGAGTTGATGCTGAGTATGGTGCAACTGATGGAAAATTAAAATTAGCTAAGAGAGCTAAAGAATTAGGATTAGATGCTATACATGATACAGTTCATGAAATGTGTAAAGATGAAGCTAGACATGGTAAAGCATTCTTAGGATTATTAGAAAGATACTTTGGAAAATAAGCTTAATAATAAAAAGTCTAGTACTAAAAATAGAAGGTCATTATATAATGGCTTTCTATTTTTTTTATTTAAAAATAAAAAAGTATCACAAGTTAAAATAAAATTAATCATCGAAAATAATGCAGGAAAATTTTTATAAAAATGTTTTTATACATAAAAATAAAAATGGTAAGAACATAACGTACTAAAATTAAAAAAGCAATAAAAAAGTTCGAAAAATGCTTGTAAAAAATACAGAAAGAATATATAATTGAAGTGAAAAAGGCGAACTATTATGTTTAAATAATAAATTTAGTTATGATTAGGGAGAATTTTATGAATAAAAAAGTGATTTATCAACTTGATGGAAGACCAGAATTAAAAGAAGCAATACCACTTGGGTTACAACATATTTTAGCAATGTTTTTGGGGAATGTAGCACCACTTATAATAATTTCAAACATTTTAAATTTAGATTCAAGTACTAAAGCTATGTTAATTCAATCGGCAATGTTTGTATCTGGAATAGTAACATTAATTCAATGTTATCCAATAGGACCCGTAGGAGCAAAACTTCCAATAGTTATGGGGACGAGTTTTGGATTTGTGCCAGCTGCTACAGCTATCGGTGTTAAATATGGTATGCAAGGAATATTAGGAGCTTGCTTAGTAGGAGCAGCTTTTCAGATATTAGTAGGTGGACTTGTACTTAAACATATAAGAAAGTATTTCCCGCCAGTAGTTACAGGAATAGTAGTTTTAACTATGGGTATATCACTTTTACCTACGGGAGTTAATTATTTTGCAGGGGGTGCTGGAGCAACAGATTTCGCATCACCATCAAATTTATTATTAGGAAGTATAGTACTTATAACAGTTATATTTTTTAAACAATATACTAAAGGAATGCTTAGTATGTCAGCAGTACTTATTGGATTAGTAGTGGGATATTTAGTGGCTATACCTATGGGGAAAATTGATTTTTCTGCATTATCTCAAGCTTCATTATTATCTGTACCAGTACCTTTTAAATTAGGATTTTCATTCCATGCAGATGCTATAATAGCTATGATATTTGTTTATATGGTATCAACAGTAGAAACTATAGGAGATACAACAGCTATAACAAACTCAGGTATCGGTCGTGAAGCTACTGAAAAAGAAATAGTTGGAGCAGTATTAGCTGATAGTGTAGGGAGTTTTATAGGAGCAATATTTAATGTATTACCAAATACTTCATTTGGTCAAAATGTGGGAATAGTAGCCATGACAAAGATAGTTAATAGATTTGTAGTTGCAACTGGGGCAGTTATATTAATAATAGCAGGTATATTCCCTAAAGTAGGAGCACTTATCTCTTTAATGCCATCAAGTGTACTTGGTGGAGCATCTATAGTTATGTTTTCCATGATAGTTGTAAGTGGAATAAGACTTATAACTACTGATAAATTGACAGAAAGAAATGCTATGATAGTTGCAGTATCTTTAGGATTAGGCCTTGGGATTGCTTATGTACCGGGATTCTTTGAGGCATTTCCTGAATCTATACAATTAATATTTGGAGAATCAAAAACAGTACTTCCTGCCATATTAGCAGTGATATTAAATATTGTTTTACCAAAGGAAGAAGATTCAGTAGTTGATGAAATATCTCATAGTGATATTTATTCAGAAAGATTGGTAAAAGCATAATTATAAAACTAAATTTTACATAAAAGATAATTAAAAATGAAAATACTAAATTATAAAACCTTATTATAAATTACATTATAAAACAGTGACAATATATACGGGAGGAAATATTATGTTTACACTAATGGAATTAGTGCAACCAGCATCAATTGACGAAGCTTATGAAATACTTATGAAAAGAAAAAACAACCAAATTATAGGTGGAAGTGCTTTTCTAAGAATGGGGAAAAAAAGAATAGGAACAGGTATAGATTTATCTAATTTAAATTTAAATACTATAGAAGAAAATGAAGACTATATAGAAATAGGAGCTATGACTACTCTTAGAGACATGGAGGTAAGTCCTATTTTAAATAAATATTTTAATAATATAATACCAAATTCAGTATCGGATATTATAGGAGTTCAATTTAGAAATGTGGCAACAGTTGGGGCAAGTGTGTTTTCTAAATATGGATTTTCAGATGTAATAGTGGGACTTCTTGCCTTAGATAGTGAAGTTGAACTTTACAAAGGTGGAAGAATGTCTTTAGAAACATTTTTAAATAGAGAATTTGAAAAAGATATATTAGTTAAATTGTACATAAAGAAAAATAATGCAAAAGCTGCATACAAGTGTATGAGAAATTCAAGAAGTGATTATCCAATACTTAATGTATCTGTATCTAATACAAATGGAAATTTTAAAATTTGTGTAGGTGCTAGACCTCAAAGAGCAACAGTGGCAGTAAAGGCAAGTGAATTTTTATCTAATAATGAATTAAATAATGAAAACATAATAAAAGCAAGTAAAATTGCTGCTGAAGAATTAAGTTTTGGTTCAAACATGAGAGCTAGTAGAGAATATAGAAAAGCTATATGCATCTCATTAGTTAAAAACGCTTTAATGGAGGTATCATCATGTCAAATACAATAAACATAGATAAGAAAGACGTTTTATCAAAAACATTTAAAGGAAACAATAACATAATTACTTTAAATATAAATGGAAAAAAAGTTGAAATAGACGTTCAGCCTGATGAGTATTTAGTTGATACTCTTAGAAGAGTTGGTAACTTAAGTGTTAAAAGGGGTTGTGACACAGGATGCTGTGGACTGTGTAGTATATGGTTAGACGGAAAGCCAACATTATCATGTTCAACACTTTCTATTAGAGCAAACAATAAAAATATAACTACTATAGAAGGCTTAGAGAAAGAAGCTAGTGAATTTGCAGAGATTCTTGTAAAAGAAGGTGCAGAACAATGTGGATTTTGTTCACCAGGATTTATAATGACAGTAATTGCTATGAAAAAGGAGTTAGAAAATCCAACTGAAGAAGAAATTAAACATTATTTAACTGGAAATCTATGTAGATGTACAGGATATATGGGACAACTTAGAGCAATAAAGACATATATGGGGGTAAGATAGAATGAATATAGTAGGTAAAGGTATAGCAAAAATAGATGGAATGTCCATAGCTACTGGTAAACCAGTATATACAGATGATTTGGCAGCTAAAGAAGCATTAGTTGTAAAAATACTTAGAAGTCCTCATGCATATGCAACTATAGAAGATATAGATATAAAAAGAGCTATGATGGTACCAGGTGTAGAGTGTGTTTTAACATACAAAGATGTACCTAATAATAAATTTACATTAGCTGGACAATCTTATCCAGAACCATCTCCATATGACAGATTAATTCTTGATAAAACAGTGAGATATGTGGGAGATGAAGTGGCAATTATAGCAGCTAAGGACGAAAAAACTGCTATTAAAGCCATGAAAATGATAAAAGTTAAGTACAATGTATTAAAGCCAGTTATAGACATGGAAAAAGCTATAGATAATGAATCTATTGTGCATGAAGAAGATGTGCATTGTAATTTTGATATAGGAATGGAAAGAGAAAGAAATATTTGCTCTAAGCATTTATATGAAACAGGAAATGTTGAAGAGGAATTAGCAAATTGTGATGTAGTAGTGGAAGATACATATTATACACAAGCACAAGCTCACGGAATGATGGAAACTTATAGAGCTTATAATTATCTTGATCATGCAGGTAGACTTGTGGTAGTAAGCTCAACACAAATACCTTTCCATGTAAGAAGACATTTAAGTAGAGCACTTAATATACCATCAAGTAAAATAAGAGTTATAAAACCAAGAATAGGTGGCGGTTTTGGTGGAAAGCAAACTGCTTGTGTAGAAATCTTTAGTGCATTAGTAACATTAAAAACAGGAAAACCAGCTAAAATAATTTACGATAGAAGAGAAACTTTCATGTGTACAACTTCTAGACATGCTATGAAACTAAATGTAAAAGTTGGAGCAGACAAAGATGGTACTATAAAAGTTATAGATATAGATGCTCTATCTGATACAGGAGCATATGGAGAGCATGCATCTACTACATTTGGTTTAGTTGGAGAAAAAACTATGCCTATGTATGGAAAACTAAAAGCAGCTAGATTTAAAGGGAATGTGGTTTATACTAATAAAACACCAGCTGGAGCATTTAGAGGATATGGAGCTACTCAAGGATGTTTTGCAGTGGAAGCTACTATAAATAAATTATCTGCTAAATTAAATATGGATCCAGTTGAGGTAAGACTTAAAAATATTATTAAAGAAGGAGAAGTATCTCCTGCTTACAACAAGCATTTACAAAGTGTGGCCCTTGATAGATGTATTCAAAAAGGTAAAGAGCTTATAAAATGGGACGAAAAATATCCATGTAAAGAAATATCAAAAACTAAAGTTAGAAGTGTAGGAATGGCACTTACTATGCAAGGTTCAGGTATTGCAGGAATTGATACAGCATCTATAGAGATAAAGTTAAATGATGATGGAAACTATACTTTACTTACAGGTTCTACTGATATGGGAACTGGAAGTGATACTATACTTGCACAAATGTGTGCAGAAGTGCTGGAAACTACAATGGATAAAATAGTAGTAAACTCAGCTGATACGGATTCTTCGCCATATGATCCAGGTTCTTATGC
>JALFMW010000170.1 GCA_022782605.1 Clostridium sp.
TTTTATTAAAAATATGTAAATAATAAATATTATTGCAAAAGAAAGGAAGAAAAAATGAAAGATTCTTATTGGATTTTATCATCAAAAAATAGTAATTATGAAACTTTAAATAAAAATGAACAAACAGACTGCTTGATAGTAGGAAGTGGTATAGTAGGTCTTACAACAGCATATCTTCTTGCAAAAGAAAATAGAGAGGTAATTATAATTGATGCTAATACAGTTGGAGGAGGATCTTCTGGTAGAAATACAGGAAAAGTAACTTCACAACATGGATTAATTTATAATGCAATAAGTAAAAAGCATTCACCTAAAAAGGCAAGAATGTACTACGATGCCAATGAAGAAGGTATGAAGCTAGTTGAAGATATTATTAATGAACATAATATATCTTGTGACTTGAAGAAAGTACCAAGTTTTGTTTATACATTAGATGAAAATTATATAAAAGATATAAAAAATGAGTATGAAACTTGTAAAGAATTAAAAATACCATGTGATTATTATGACCATATTAATGGAATACCATTAGATGTAAAGGGTGCTTTATGTTTCAAAGAACAAATCCAATTTCACCCTAAAAAATACATCGATCAATTAGCTAAAATAAATAAAGATTTAGGAGTGAAAATATACGAAAATACATCTGCTATAGATATAGAAGTTGCAGAAAAATGCGTAATTAAAACTGATAAGGGATATTCCATAGAATGTAACAATTTAATTATAGCTTCTAGCAATCCTTGGTATGATGGTCTTAGATTATATTTTGCTAAAGAAGAAGCATCCAGATCATATCTAATATGTACTAAATTAAAGGAGAAGATATTAGACGGTAATTATATCAATGTGGAAGAACCAAGAAGAACATTTAGAAACTATGAAGATGAGTCTGGAGAAAGATACTTAATAATAGGTGGACAAGATCATAAGACAGGCAAATGTGATAATGAAGGTGAATCTTATGATATAATTGAAGACTATGCTAAGAATAATTTTAAAGTGGGAGAAGTTATATCTAAGTGGTCTGCTCAAGATTATTTACCTTATGATGAGGTACCATACATAGGCAGAATTAATTCAAAAGAAAATAATATTTATATAGTTACAGGAACAAATAAATGGGGATTAAGTAATGGAAGTATAGGAGCTAAAATAATTACAGATTTAATTACTAAAAATTCATCAGAATATGAAGAATTATATAATCCAAGTCGTGTAAAAAGCTATCTTAATAGCAAGTTTATAGAGTCAAGTGTTGAAATGGCGTATGATTATATAAAAGGAAAGATAAATTCAGGAGATGATAGATTACCTCAAAAAGATGAGGGTAAAACTATAACTATTAATGGAGAAAGATATGGAGCTTATAGAGATGCAAAAGGATATTTATATATAGTAGATATTACATGTACTCATCTGGGATGTGAACTTAGATTTAATAGTGCAGAAAAATCCTGGGATTGTCCATGTCACGGAAGTAGATTTAATTATAAAGGTGAAATTTTAAATGGACCAGCATTAAAACCGTTGAAATTATATGGAGAAGGTGAAAATCATATTGACCCTAAAATTTTTTGATTGTAAGGAAAAGTAACAATATGAAAAAATTAAAATTATTAAAAATATTAAGTTTATTACTTTATATTTTTTATGTATTTTCTGTAATATTCATGATATGTATAAAAAAATATAATTATTCAGCCATATGTGCTGGTTGTATAGTAATAAATTTTATTTTAAATTTATTAAATAAAAAATTTACCTATTTGTTTAACGATGCTCTAGTAATCTTATTAGAGTTATTTGTATTATTTTCTCTAGTTCTTGGAACTTCTTATGGTGGTTATAAAATTAATCATTATGATGATGTTCTACATATATGCTCTGGTGTAATAGGAAGTGTGATTGCATATATAATAATTAATTTATATACAAATAAAGAAATCAGAGAGAATATAAAAACTGTATTTTTTGGAATATTTATTTTTATGTTTAGCGTGGCTATAGGAAATCTATGGGAAGTATTAGAATTTTTATTAGATGTTATGTTTAAAATCAATTGTCAAGCGGGAGGATTAAATGACACCATGGTAGATATGATTGATGGAATTATTGGAGCAATAATTTCCTTACCTTTTTTATTGAGAAAATTATAAGTTTATTTTAAAATTCATAAAAATTTCATATGACTTTCTATTGCTATTCACACAAAAACAATCATATGTTGTAAAATATATATGAAATAACTTTAGGAGGAGAGAAATGTCTCAAGAGATACAAAATAAAAAAAATGAAAATTTAGATTATGATAAAGTTACAGAGAATAAAACTGTAAATAATTCAGATAAAATTAATGATGAAACTAAACATGGAAAATTTAAGACCTATATTAGCAGTAGAAGGGGTAAAACTATTTTATCCATGATACTTATTGGAATTTTAGGAGCAGGTGCTGGTTTTTATGTAGGGACTGATGTAGGAAGAAGTTTGCCAGCAACACATAAAAATTATAATAAAACAAAGGTTTTAGCAACTGTGGGAGATAATAAAATTACAGGAAAAGATCTTGCCAGAAGAATGGAACCATATTTTTATTATCAAGGTCTAAAAAAATTATCAGATGAAGAAGTTGCAACACAAGAAACGAGTACAATTAATTATATGACTAATCTAGAAGCATTATATCAAGCAGGTGTGGAAGATAAGATTAGTGTTACAGATGATGAGGTTAATACTACTTATTCAAAAACAATTTCAACTATAGAGTCTTACTTTAATATGAATAAAGATGAATTTTTAAAGAGATTTGATTTAAGTGAAAATTATATTAAGGATAGTTTGAAAAAAGAAATGATAGCTACTAAGTATTTACAAGATAACTCACAAGTAAGTGAAAAAGAAGCTAAGAACTATTATAATAATAACAAGGATGATTTCTTTGAAATAAGAGCATCTCATATTTTAATAAGCACTTATGATCAAGATGGTAATGAACTTAGCGATGAACAAAAGGAAGAAAAGAAAGATTTAGCAGAAAAAATATTAAAAAGAGCTGAAAATGGTGAAAGTTTTGATGACTTAGCTTTAGAATACTCTGATGATGAATATACTGCAAGAAGTGGTGGAGATTTAGGTTATTTTAGTAAAGGAGATATGGATGAAAACTTTGAAAAAGCAGTCTTTTCATTAGAAAATAAAGAAATATATCCAAAGGTTGTTGAAACGAGCTATGGATATCATATAATTAAAAAAACAGGGGAAAAATATGTTGATTTTGATGATGAAAAAGATTCATTAATGGAAACTTTAAGTAATAATAAGCAAAATACATTACTTCAAGATGCATTAGAAAAATACAATGTTAAAATAAATATATAATAAATATAAAGCTACTTTAACTTAAATAAAGTAGCTTTTATTGATAAAATCTAATAAGTTTGATATTATAATGTTTGTATTATATGAGGGGGAGATATATATGATAATTAGGAAGTCACAAATTAGAACAGAGAAGTCTAATTTAAAAGGTGGAAAAGGATTAGTAAAAAGAGAGTTTATTGTTGAAAGCAAAGACTTAAGAAATAAGGCAAAATTATTTTCTAAAATAACAATTCCAGTAGGAAACTCTATTGGAATGCATGATCATGTTGAAGACTTTGAAGTTTATTACATTTTAAGTGGTAAAGGACAAGTTTTAGATAATGATGAAATTGTGGAAGTAAATGAGGGAGACGTAATTTATACTGCTGATGGAAACAAACACTATATTGAAAATATAGGTGACGAAGATTTAGTTTTTATAGCTGTTGTAATAAATGAATAATCTCAAACTCTAGGATATTCCTAGAGTTTTTTTATCCTAGAAGTGACTTAATCGATAATTTAATAAAATTTTATTATCATATATTAAACATTTTTAAAGTTTAAATATACATTTTTAAAAAAAATGTTATAATAGTAAATAGTGTTATTTTAATATAGTATGGAGGACTTAAATGAGCAATACGAAATCAGAAATAAAAAACATAATAATGGATTTCTCTAATGAAAACTTAAATGAAGAATATACAAATAAAAGTTTAGAAATCCTAGACAAACTAGAAGATGCAAATGCTGAAATATTAGGAACGTCAAGAACTGATATATGGGCAGCTTCTATACTAAACATAGTGTTAGATATGAACGGAGTATTTAATAAAAAACACGCAATGTACATGACTAAAAAAGATTTCTCACAAAAAATAGGAGTATCAGCTGGTACGATAAAAAACAAAGCTGAAGCTGTTAAAGAAATCTTAAAAATAGAAGAAAATGATGCAAGAGTAATAATATCTTCTGCTGATGAAACGTCTGAAAAAGTAGAAGCTAAGACAGAAGTAGTTAAGGAAGAAGTTGCTGAAACTACTGAAACACCAGTTAAAGAAGTGAAAAATGAAAAAGAAATCATGTATCAAAACTTCATGAAATTAGCTCATGAATCAAATGATTTTAAAGAAAAAGTTGAAAACTTTGAAAATGCTATAAAAGTTGCGGTAGAGATGATAGATAATAATGGTGAAGTTGCTTATTGGGAAGATGAAACAACAAAACCATATATGATAGCTCTACAAGATTTAGGTAATGTATTAAATGAGAATAAAGAATACAAAGAAGCTAAAAAAGTATATGAATTATTATTAAACTTAAATCCAACAGACCATCAAGGAATAAGATTTAAGTTAATAAACATGTTAATAAAAAGCAACTCAAGAAAAGAAATAAATGACTTATTTACAAGATACAAAGATGATAAATCTGCAACATGGGCATACAGTAAAGTATTATACTACTACAAAAACAACAACATATTTATGGCAAAAGATGCATTAAAAGATGCAGTAGCTACAAATAAATATATAGCATTAAAATTAATAAAATGGACTGCTTTCATGCAAATGTCAGGAGTATATATAAATCCTGTATTATTCAACGAAGCAAACTTCTACTGTGAAGAGTCAATAGGTTTATGGAAAAGTACAAAAGGTTCTATAGACTGGTTATTAAAAAATGTATTAAAAAAATAAGGCTGTAATTATACAGCCTTATTTTAAATTCCAAATATTTGATGAGAAAGGTACATACTTTCCGATGTTCTTGAAAACATTAAGGAATAAAATTTTTCATATGTAAATTATAATATTAAATCTCTAGTTTTAAATCGCCAGGTTTTATAAGTTTTTTTCTTCTCATAAAATTAGATATAATAAGCGTTATAATAGCAGGTAAAATAAAATTAAGAAGTAATATACCTACCCACATCATTGTACCACCTTTTCCAGCGGATTCCATGGCAGTTATTGTACCAAATTGTCCTACTAATCCACAAGTTCCCATACCAGAACCAATTGGTATATTTTCCATTTTAAAGATAGTAGTAGATAAAGGACCGATGATTGCAGAAGCCAATGTTGGAGGAATCCAAATTTTCCAATTTTTAATTATATTCGACATTTGTAACATGGAAGTTCCTATTCCTTGTGCAAATAGTCCACCCATACCATTTTCTTTAAAACTCATAATAGCAAAACCAACCATTTGACAACAACATCCAACAGTTGCAGCTCCCCCTGCAAGTCCACCAAGTTCTAACATTATACATATGGCAGCACTACTAATTGGAAGTGTTAATGCTATACCAACTAATACAGCAACTAAAGCACCCATAAAAACTGGTTGCATTTCAGTAGCTTTCATAATTAAATTTCCAAATGAGGTCATAAATGTAGAAACAGCAGGGCCTGTAAACTGAGCAACAAAAACTCCAACTAAAATTGTAACAGCAGGAGTAATTAGTATATCGATTTTAGTTTCTTTTGAAACAATTTTACCAAACTCAACAGCAAATACAGTAGAAATAAAGGCTCCAACAGGTCCACCCAGTTCATTACCACAAGCACCAACTAATGCACAAGAAAACATAACTAAAGGTGGTGCTTGAAGCCCATAAGCTATAGCTACAGCTATGGCAGGGCCTGTAACTTGCTTTGCTAATGGGTTTATTACTTCTGTAAAAAGAGTAATATGAAGTTTATCCCCTAAAGTATTAAAAATTGTACCTATTAATAAAGAAGCAAAAAGACCAAGTGCCATATAGCTTAAAGCATCTATTAAATATCTTTGTACAGATATTTCGATATTTTTATCTTTGGCAAACTCTTTAATACTTCTTTTACGTTTAACTTTCCCCATAATAAATCTCCCTTCAACAAAATTATTACTTATAATTATTATAATGAGTTTTAATTTTATATACAAATACTTATTAATAAATAAACATAAAAATCATTAGTTTTAAAAATAGAAATAATGATAATAATTGAATTATAGAAGTATAGGCAGATAATATTTATAATTTATATTAAGTAAAATATAAAATAAAAAAGGATTAATGAAATAAATTGAATTATTTTAAGATGATATTTCTACTAGTAATCACAAGGATTTTTATAAATTATAAATAATAATAATAGTAGATATATTTTATTTTAAATTAAATAACATAGAGAGTAAAAGGAGGGTGGAGATGAAAAAACTTAATAAACGAGAAAAAATTGTATTGATGTCAATACTTCTCCCTCTATTATTTGTGACACAGTATTATATTTTCAAATTTGGAATAATATCTCCTATGATAAAGGGGGTAAATATCAAAATTATACAGGGAGAGTATATTCAAGATATAGATAAATATGTAGTTAAATTGGGAGATGAAGTTACTTTATCTGCAGGGGACTATATAAAAGTACCTAAATATGCAAAAGATCCTAAAATCAAATTTTCAATTCTTGATAATTCAAAAACAATAAAGCTGGAAGATAACTCCCAAAAAGAAGAAAATACAGTAATACTTAAAGCGTTAAAAACGGGCTATACATCTGTGGCAGTTATGAAAAATACAAGAGTATTACAAAAGGCAACTATACTTGTGGTAGATCCTGATATAGAAGATTTAAATGTATCACTTGATGGTGATTTAAGATATGTAGGAGATGAAGCAGAGCTTAGCAGTTATGTTCAAGTTGATTACAAAGAGTTTAATAATACATATAAAGTTACTTATGAAAGCTCAGATGAAAATATTTTAAAAATTAAAGATAATAAAGTAAGTGCAGTAGGAGTTGGAAAAGCAACAATATATGCAAAATCAAAAGACAAGGTGGAAGCAATTAGATTAAATATTGTGGCGAGAGTGAAGGAAATTCAAATTGATAGTAGTTTTGATATATCAGTTGGTCAAGCAATAAAATTAAACCCTAAAATTATCACATATCCTAGAAATTTAAAACCACCAACAATTTCATACAAGTTTTCTCAATCAAAGCTACCAATTGAAAGAGCAGTTACCTTCGATGAAGATGGCACTATAGTAGGTATAAGATCAGGAAGTGAAAAAATTACTATAAGTTGTGGAGAAGGTGAAAATAAAAGAATAGAAGTTGTTACTATAAACGTTAAAGAAGGTAATTTGGAAAATAGTATGATAAGAAATTTATTATCTGACTATATAATAGAAGATAATAAATTAAAAATAGCGTTGAGTTGGGATATTCTAAATGGAGCAACAAATTATGATATTTTTATAAAGGATGAACTTGACGAAAAACCTAAATATGAGTTATACAAATCAATAACACAAGAGGAATTTCTAAAGAAGTCAAAGATAAGAATAACTTTAGATTTAAACGATGATAGGAATAAAGTTGCATATGATATTTATATAGTTGCAAGAAATGAAGAAGGAACATCTAAGCCAAGTAATGTAGAAAGTATTAGAGACACTATTAAAAAAGAAGATAGTAAGCCTGAAGATGATAAACCGCAAGATAATAACACTGATGATAGTGATGACAGTGGTGATAAAGACGATGATGATAAAGATAATACTGATGATGGTAATCAAGATGAGAATGATGAAGATAATACTGATGATGATAATCAAGATGAAAGTGATGAAGACAAAAAGGACAATAGTAGTGAAGAAGTAACAGATATAGAGTAAAAAACATTATCCTAATTTTTCATACTGATGTATAAAAATTAATATATATTAGTAAAAGAATAATTAGGGGAGGTTTCTATTGAAAAGAAGATTCAAAAGAATTAATGAGATATCTAAAAATTTAGCAGAAGAAGCCTACAAGGCATATACAGGTAAAAAAGATTATAAAAGAGCATTGGAAATTTATAGTCTATTATCTACAAGCAAATGTATACCAAAAGAAATATCAAATTTCTCTAAAAATATGCTAGAAAGACTTGGTAAAAAAATTGAAGATACACATAGATAAATAAAAGGTTCCATATTTGTATGGAACTTTTTATTTTAGGAAAAATTATAAGTTGTCTTGTTAATGCATATCATCATAAAAAAAAATGGCGATTAATATAATTTAAATATAGTTATTTATATGTATAGAATAGGAGGGGATTAATATAGATTATGAAGTAATAGTTAAATTTAATGGAGATATTTTATCATTAGAAAATGAGCTAGGTGTAAGTGTAGAAATCTTAAGTCCTACTTATGCAATAATAAGTTCTGATAACCCAAATGTTCTCAATGACTTATTAAAATATAAACAAATAGAATATGTTGAAAAGCCATTTATTCTAGAAACTCAAGATACTCAAAGTTTTTCTAGCACAGGCATAACAAATTTTAAAAATAGAAGTGGTTTAACTGGTAAGGGGACTTTAATAGGATTAATAGACTCGGGAATAGATTATACTTTGCCTATATTTAAAGACAATAATGGTACTTCAAAAATATTATACTATTGGGATCAATCTATAGTAGGAACACCACCAGAAGGATTTAAGGAAGGAACATTATATACAAAAGAAGATATTGATAATGCAATAAATGGCCAAACTTTTATCCCCATATCATCCACATCAACTCATGGTACTCATACTGCAGGAATAGCAGCTAGTATAGCTAATGAGGCAAACTTAATTGTAGTTAGAGTTGGAAATAGAGCAACGGATTATTATTCAAGAAGTACAGAATTTATGAGAGCAATTAAGTTTATTTTAGATAGAGCATTAGATTTAAATATGCCAGTATCTATAAATATTAGCTATGGAAGTAATGAAGGATCACATAGAGGTCTTTCTTTATTTGAGCAATATATAGATGATATGTGTTTATATTGGAAAAATAATATAGTAGTAGCAGCAGGAAATAATCGTGATAAAGGAGGTCATAAACATATAAAACTAGAAGATCAAATACAGGAAGTAGAGCTTACTATAGGATCAAATGAAACTATAATCAATATAAATATATGGCCCAATTTTGCAGATAATTTCACAGTGCATTTAGTAAACCCATCTAATCAAAGGACACAAGCAATATCACTCACATCAGGAGAAGTGAGAAATTCTATTGGAACTACTAGAATAAAAGGATATTTTTATCCAATAGCACCATACTCTCTACAAAGAAGAATTACATTTCAATTAACCACTAGTAGTCAGATAACACCAGGGATATGGAAGATAGTATTTACACCAATCAATATAGTGGATGGAAATATAAATATATATTTACCAACTTCAGAAGGATTAAGTAAAGATACGAGATTTTTAACACCAACTACAGAATTAACAGTTACAGTTCCAGGAACATCAAGTAGGGTTTTAACTGTTGGAAGTTATAACTCTAGAACTGATACAGCATCAATTTTTTCAGGAGAAGGGGATATTGATTTTTGTGTAAGTAAGCCAGATATTTTAGCCCCAGGAGAAGATATAATTTCATTTTTACCAGGAGGAAATCAAGGTGCTCTGACGGGAACAAGTATGGCAACACCTCATGTAACAGGAGTGTGTTCTTTGTTCCATGAGTGGGGAATAGTCAATAATAATGATCCTTTTTTATATTCTGCTAAACTTAAATCCTTACTTATGAAATCTGCAAGAAGAAAGAGTAATATAGTTTATCCTAATAACTTAAGAGGGTATGGCTTTTTAAATTTATCTACACTAGAACTAGATCAAATTGCAGATATAAACAAAAGCTTAGACTTTTATTATAGGAAAAAAAAACTAAGAAGACATCGTAGTAATAAATTAAACTTAGATACAAATATAAATATGTTTAGGCAAGGTACTATAAGAGCAGGGATAAATGTAGAATATGGACCTGGTTTTGAAGAAGAATTAAGAGCAGTAGCTCCTAATATTGAATTCAATAAGCTAAGTGATAATTTTGGAATTATATATCCAAGTAATTATAATACAAATATAATAAAAACTATATTGACACTACCATCTGTTAGAGGGATAGAATCATTGACTAGAGTAGCTTTGCTAGGAGAGATAACACGAGGTACAGAGGG
>JALFMW010000245.1 GCA_022782605.1 Clostridium sp.
ATAGATGTCCCGTTTTGTGATTTTTAGCATATAAATATATTACGTAGAAATTCTACTAAATATTATCAACATGGAGTGTATATTATGTTTAGAAATCGACCAGATATTTGTAATTCTTGCAAACAATCTTCATGTAAGGAACTTAAAGCAGATAAAACTTATAAAAATAAAAAAGTTTACTGCCCAGGGAAGATGCAAGGTTCAGCATCATGCCCTATGTATGTAGTTCCTGTTAATTGTGGAGATGTTCAAATTTATAATGTTTTATGTTGTGCTATTGGGCACACAGTGGGGTTAAAATTAGAGGGAAGCGATTGTATACTAAGATTGAAAGTTTGCCAAGTTAATCAATGTGCTGTTATGGGGAAAACTTCTTCTGGAAGAGGACCTATTTATATTAAACTAAGTTCAATTCAATATGTAGACTTAGGAAGAGAGGTTTATGTTAACCCATTATGTAATACAGGTGGTGGAGTTGGACCACAAGGACCAATGGGTCCAACAGGTCCAACAGGTCCACAAGGTCCACAGGGACCAACAGGACCACAAGGCTCAGCAGGACAGATGGGTCCAACAGGTCCACAGGGACCAGCAGGTCAAATGGGTCCAACAGGACCACAAGGCTCAACAGGTCAGATGGGAGCAACAGGCCCACAAGGACCACAAGGACCAATGGGAGCGACAGGCCCACAAGGCTCAACAGGTCAAATGGGTCCAACAGGACCACAGGGCGTAACAGGTCAAATGGGAGCAACAGGCCCACAAGGTCCAGCAGGTCAAATGGGTCCAACAGGTCCACAAGGAGTAACAGGTACTCCTGGTACCATAATTCCTAGTGTAATTCCTGAAAAATATAATCCTAAGAAAAATCCTAATAAAAATAGAAGATAATAAAAAAGAGATGCCTTAAATGATTTTGAGGCATCTCTTTTAATAATAGTTTTATGTATTAATAATTTATTCAAAAGGATATACAAGTCCTATTTTTTCTCTAATATCATCCATTATATTAGCTAAGTCTAGAGTAAATTTATGTGAAGCTATACTACTTTCTAATTTTTCATTAAGTATACATTCATTTGCTTCCATAATTTCATACATATATCCAGCTCCTTCATAGCTATCTTGGAAAGATAATTCTTCATTTTTAGTATATAAATAAGCATTTTTAGACATCCAGAATTTTGGAATAACTATTTTACCTTTTTCTCCATATATAACAGCTGTATTATCTGTATCAGAAGCTATTGAGCATGTTAGAGAAGCAAGTGAGTTATTTTTATACTTAAGACTGATAACATCACTTTCATCCACATTTGTGCTAGTCATTACAGCAGTAGCATTAATTTCCTTAGGTATATCATTCATGATGAAATTAGATAATAAAATTGGGTAAATTCCTACATCTAGTAAAGCTCCTCCTGCTAAATTAGGATTATATAATCTTGAATTAACATCTACTTCACTTTCAAATCCAAAGTTAGCTGTGATCATTTTTACTTTTCCTATTTTACCTTCATCAATCCAACTTTTTGCTTTATTTACAGCAGGTAAGAATAGTGTCCATAATGCCTCCATTATAAATACATTGTTTTCTTTAGCTAGACTTAAGACTTTTTCACTAGTTTTTTTATTGTAAGAAAAAGGCTTTTCGCATAGTATGTGTTTTTTAGCTTTTATACATTTAATAGCATATTCCATATGATGACTATGTGGAGTAGCAATATATACAGCATCTATTTCTTTGTCATTTAAAAAATCATCTATATTAGAGTAGTGTTTTTGTAAATTATACTCTTTAGCAAATTTTCTTGCTTTATCTTCATTTCTTCCATAAACAGCAATTAATTTACCTTTTTCAGTGTTATGTACTTCATTTGCAAAAGCATTGGCTATTGTTCCGGGTCCTATTATCCCCCATTTGATCATTTATAGTCACTCCTTTTGTAGTTATATTACACATTATATTATATACTAATAATAAATAATGTGAAAGAATATGATTTTGCAAGTAAAGGACTTATGCAAACAGGCTAAGTTGGCAAATATTAATTATAAAGTTTAAAATATTTTTCAACAATTTATGAAATACTATTGTTGAGGTGATATAATAGTGAGAAAAAAATTATTAGCAGTAGTGTTTGCATTTTTAATTCTGATTACAAATTCTATAAGTGTATTTGCCTTGGCAAAAAAGGATAATCAACCATTTAAGGTAGAGCCACTTACATATTCTTATGATGCCTTAGAACCATATATAAGTCAGGAAATTATGACATTACATCATGACAAACACTATCAAACTTATGTAAACAATCTAAACAAAACTCTAGAAAATTATAAGCAATACAAAAATTATTCTTTGGAGCAACTTTTAAAAAATCTAGATTCTCTACCACAGGAAATTAATGTAGCAGTAAGAAATAATGGCGGAGGAGCTTATAATCATAAATTCTTCTTTGAAATTATGACACCTAATAAAACTGAGCCTGCTGGAGAATTGAAAAAAGCTATAGAAAGAGATTTTGGTGACTATGATACTTTTTTAGATGGATTTAAGAAAGCTGCCTCAAGTGTATTTGGTTCTGGGTGGGCATGGCTTGTATCTGATAAGAATGGTAAATTATCTATAACTACAACAGCAAACCAAGATTCACCTATATCAAAAAAATTAACTCCAATCATTGGTATAGATTTATGGGAACATGCTTATTATTTACAATACAAAAATGATAGAGCTGAATATATTAATAATTGGATAAATGTAATTAATTGGGATAAAGCTTCACAAATATACTCATCAAAAACTCGTTAGTATTTTACAATTATGATAATCTAAACCTAGATGCTATTAAGTATCTAGGTTTTTTATGTAAATCTTACAAAAGGTCTTATAATTGATATATTTTGTATATATGAAGCTATATTTAATGATTGAAATTAATCGTAAAAAATGTTATGCTATCAAAAGTAAATTTAAATAAAAGGTCGTTTACAAAATTGTGTTGATTATATATTGAGGAGCTTATTTTTATAAGCTCTTTTCATATCTTATGGAAATTATATTTACAACTGATAAATTGAGCCAAAGACCATTAGGTGGTTAGCGACATGACCAAAGGGAATTTTAAATGATAAAGAGAGGTAATAATATGATAAAAATTGACAACTTGTCTTACTCGTTTCCACAAAAGGATTTATATAAGAATGTTTCATTTACATTAGAAGAAGGTCAACATTGTGCTTTTATAGGAGCAAGTGGTAATGGTAAAAGTACACTTATAGATATAATTATGGATCCAGAAAACTATATGTTTGATGGAAAATTAGAAAAAGATGAAAACTGTAGAATTGGTTATGTAAGTCAGTTTTCACAAGTAGATAAAACAAGAGAGATGAGTGTATTTGAATATATAGCTGAACCATTTATTAAACTGCAAGAAGAAATAGCATCTCTTTGTGAAGAGATGGGTACATCTGATGATATTGAGACTTTATTAGAAAAGTATCAAGTAGCACTAGATGCCTTTGATGCAATAGATGGAGATAACTTTGAAAATAATATAAACAAGAAGTTAAATCTTGCAAATTTAACTAATCATAGAGATAAAATGATATCTGAACTTAGTGGTGGGGAATTTAAACTTATCCAAGTAATTAAGGAAATGCTTAATACTCCAGATTTAATGATTATGGATGAGCCTGATGTATTCTTAGACTTTGAAAACTTAAATGCACTTAAAAACTTAATTAATTCATATAAGAAAACAATGTTAGTAATTACTCACAACAGATATTTATTAAATCATTGTTTCAATAAAATAATTCATCTTGAGAATATGGAACTGCAAGAATTTGATGGAAGATATATTGACTATAATTTATCTCTACTTCAAACTAAAATAGAAATGCAAGAAATGGCTATTGCTGATGAAGAAGAGATTGCTAGAAATGAAGCTTTAATCGAGGTACTTAGAGAAAAAGCAACTTATAATGCTGAAGCCTCTAGAGGTAGAGCTTTAAAAGCTAGAGTGAAAATACAAGAAAGATTAGAAGCTAATAGAATTAAAGCGCCATTTGTAGATATAAAACAGCCATATATTAATTTAACTACAAATAATGAAATTGAAGAAGCTGTTGCTCTAAAAGTTGAAGACCTTAATATATCATTTGATGATGTACTTTTAGAAAATGCTAACTTTGAAATAAAATCTACTGATAAAGTAGCTATAGTTGGTACAAATGGTGTGGGAAAAACTACTTTATTAAAAGAAATATTTAAAAATAATAACAAGGCTATTGAAATAAATGAGGATATTGAAATGTCTTATTTATCTCAAATGCAAGGTGAGGCAATAAATGAATCTAATACAATACTTCAAGAATTCTATGATGTAGGGTTTGAAACTTACGGAGAAATTAGAAGATATGTTGGAAGATATGGTTTTGATGCAGACATCCTTACACAAAGAATAGAGTCTTTATCTGGTGGAGAAAAGAATATTCTACAACTAGCAAAAGTATCAGCAAGTAAAGCAAATATGTTATTAATGGACGAACCTACAAGTCATCTAGATATATATTCACAAGTAGCACTAGAAAAGGCTATAGCAGACTACAAAGGTGCCATATTAATGGTATCTCATGATTATCACTTTATAGTTAACTGTGTAGATTATGTTTTATTAATAGAAGACAAATCAATTAGAAAAATGAGTATGCGTAAATTTAGAAAGATGATTTATGCTAATCATTTTGACAAAGACTATCTAGCAATGGAAGAAAAGAAAAAATCAGTTGAACTGAAAATAGCAACTGCACTAAGAGACACTGATTTTGAAAAAGCAAGAACTTTATCTGAAGAATTGGAAGAGATAGTTAAATCAATGTAATAAGTACTAATGGACTTACTACTGTTCAAGAGAAAATAAAAGATATCCCATCTAGGGGTATCTTTTTTACTTATTATGAAGAAAAGCTAGACTTAGAATATATCCCATGGAATTTATAAAATTATTTAAACATATTATAAAGTATGAGAAATCTATAATATGGGAGAGTGATGAGGTTGTCTCAAAATATAAGCAATAATGCTAACATAACATACAATGAAAAAACTTTAGACATAAATACTCCACTTATTACGAGAGTAGAACCTAATATGAAAGTTTATAAGTATGCAACAACAGATTGTGGAAGATTTAATACTACAGGCATAATTGCAGAAGAGAGAAAAGTAACATATGATATTTTATTAATTAACTATAGTTCACAGAATTTCACAGACGTTGTAATAAATGATACAATTTCTCTATCAAATGATATAGATATTTCAGGTATAACTTATGTTGCAGAGGAATCTATGTTTGAAAATAGTGATATAGGCGGCCTTCCAAATATTCAATTCAATGTGGGAACACTGTCTCAAGAGTCACAATTAATAGTTCATTATACATTGAAGCTTTCAGATGAAGTGCCAATTGGAACAGTAATAAAAAGTAAGACCAATGTAAACTACAATGAAAATACTAACATCACGGAAGATAATGTGGTAACTCCTATTGAAGCAAATGAAATAGACCTTACTCTTGATTATACTAGTACAAAAATTGAAGCAACAAAAACGGCTCCATCAAATGTTTTATGTGGAGAAAATTTTGATTATAATTTAATATTTGAAAATGTAGGAGTTAATGTGGCAACTGGAGTAAGCATATTAGATTATCTTCCAAAAGAATTTGTTATTAATTATGTGAAAGTAGTAAATGGTAACATAACATTAGAGAGGGGAATTGATTATAATTATGATGAAAATGCCAACCCTCTATTAATTACAGATACTGGAACATCACTAAATATCAATCCTGGAGAGATGTTAGTGGTCACAATTAATGGTAAAATTCCTTACTTAACAGATTAAAATAGAAATTTAAATCGATTAGCTATTTGTATAATCAATAAATAATATTATATAAGAGAGGAGGAGATGCTGTGAAAACAAGTTATAAACTTTATACAAGTGAAGCTGAGATTACTTATAAAACTATTGGAAATAAGGATAAAGTAAAATTACAGAAAAGTAATAGAAGTGATACCATTGTATATAGCATCTCTTTACCAATCTTCCATGTATACTCAATGTACAATTACTATCAATATAATCAAAAAATAAGTCATAGCATTAATATTAAAAATGATAGTACAATGATATTAAATGATATACATATTGTAATTTCCATTAAAGATAGAAAGTCATATAATTTAGAATTTCTAGGATCTAATAAACCTTATAATTACTATAGAACAAAAAATAGTATAAATATAGAAGTTAAGACATTAATTCCAAATGAGCAACTTTATATTAATCTCACAGGTTATCCTTACTATTATAAATATAATTTTAAGGATATAGCTAAAGTTCAGTTTAATGCTAAGGTTATGGGTATTGATGGAAATTTATTTGTAGTGGAAAGAAAGGAGACTTTAAATTTATAAGTATTAGGTTTTATATAATAAAATCATTTTTATAATTTAATATATAAGATAAGTTGTATAATAAAAATCTGTATTGATTAAGTTCAATACAGATTTTTATTAAAATAAGAAGTCAACCATAGAAGATACGCCGTATTCTTTACAAATAGATCTGATTCCTTCTGTGATTTCATCTCTAGAATAATTATTTTTCTCTAAATAATCATCACCAAAATCGTTTAAATATAAATAGAAAGACATTGCCATTTCAAACTGTCTCATATCAGATGGGTTTATTTCATCAAATAATAAATCTTCGGCCTCATTTATTTGCCCCATATTTACAAGTTCAATTAATTTCACATATAAAGTATCAACTCTAGAATATTCACTTTCCTCTGGAAGTTCATATTCAATTTCACTTTTGCCTAAAATAAGATGGGCAATTGATTTAGTCAAGTCTTTTATCATTCTCAATATATAATCTTTTTCCAGCTCCATATATTCCACTCCTACTTTAATTTATATATTATTATTCTCACTTTAAGTAAAATTGTATCATAATAAAAAGTTATATTCAAATTTAAGGCATATTTAATTTATATTGAAAAAATTAGCAAGTGCAATAAAAGAATACTATTTAACATCTATGAAAAAATATTATTAAAAATATTGTTAAGGAGAAACCTATGATTATTAGACTGGGATATGTTGCAATTGCTTTAAATTTGAAAAATGTTACTTCATCAAGTACGGTTACTTTTGCCACTTATAATAAATTAACAAATGAAGAAGAAAGATTAAAAAAGCTTAAATCAGTGACTTTTTCTAATATTGATGATTTGGAAACAATCTTAAAATACAATATGGAAAATAATATTCATTTTTATAGATTAACTTCAAAATTAATCCCCCTATCCACTCATCCAGAAGTTACTTGGGAATATGAAAAATACTTCTCAAAAGAGCTTAAAAGAATAGGCGATATAATTAAAAAATCTCATATGAGAGTTGATTTTCATCCAGACCAGTTCAATGTTATAAATAGTGTGAAGGACAAGGTAATAGAGGATACTATAAGAAACTTAAATCATGCGGTGGATTTATATGACTTAATGGAATATGATGAGGGTAAACTTGTAATTCATGTGGGAAGTTCAGCTGGAGGAAAAGAAGAAAGTATAAAAAGGTTTATAACTAATCTAGATAGATTTCCTAAAAGAATTACTTCTAGATTAATCATAGAAAATGATGATAAGGTTTTTACAGCAAAAAATGTACTTGACCTTTGCCAAGAAATAAACTGTCCAATGGTTTTAGACTTACATCATCATAAATGTAAAAATGATGGAGAAAATATAGCTGATTTATTAGAGGACATATTTAATACATGGAATAATGAATCCTTGCCACCGAAAGTTCATTTTTCATCTCCAAGAGAAAGTGAATTTGATAGAAAACATGCAGATTTTATTGATGTAAATGATTTTGCGAACTTTTTAAACATAGCCAAGGAAACTACAAATAAAGATTTTGATGTAATGATAGAAGCTAAGAAAAAAGATCAAGCATTAATTAAATTGGTGGAAGATTTGAAAAAAATTAATTATCCTTGTGAGTTTCTCGATAGTAGTACAATAAAAATATAAATATTCCTAGTAGGAGATGATATAAATATCATATTAGTAAAGAAAATATTAAAATACTACCCATATGTTTATATAAAATAAATTAGGTAGTATTTTAATTATATATTAATTTAAAAGCTAAAATTCACTACGTTCATGTCGCCAACGACTGTTCGCAAGCTCCAGCCCGTTGCTCAAATATTTTTAGCTTTTAAAAAATCCTATTAAAATTATAACATTCATCTTCCATTAAATTATTGAATACCATTTTAATTTTTTCTATTTCTTGAAGACAAATCATTTTATCTTTCATATATATACTTTGATTTAAAATTTCCATTGAAGCAAATACTTCATTTAAATACTCATGATTTATAAGTTTATACCAAGTATTTTTTTCATCTTCTAAATTATCTTTCGAAGTTTTAAGCAAATCAGAAGCTTTACTCCAATTCTCATCTTTTACATTTTCTTCGATGGTATTGAATTTATCTAAATAATTATATGAGAATTCATTTATATTATCATGATTAAATAATCCTAATATTATGAATAAAATCGTGAAAATTATTACAAAAAATGAAGATTTCAATTTATTTCACCTCACTCATATTTCTTTTGAATAAAAATCTTATCGTATTCATCAAGGACACATAGCAAAACATCTTTTACATTATCTATATGATGTGATTTTAAAATATTATTAAGCCAAGTTTCATCTTCTTGAATTGATTTTAAACTCTCCTTAATAATCTTGCCATCTTGTATAAGGGAGATTGGCATATGTTTATATTCAACACTTGGTGTAGAATTATAATTAGTAGTTGGTACAACACTTAAATTTCCATCAGTTTCAAGTAAAGCATATTGAACATATTTAATATTAAAGTAGCCTTGTATTCTCAACTGTTCTAATAGTTCATCAATTGTAATCTTTTCTTTTTTTAAAATCTTATAATCTATTTTTCCTTTATTAATAAGTATAGATGGCTTTCCAGAAACAAATCTTGAAATAGATCTGAACTTGAGACTTATGACAGAAATAACTGTTTGTATAAAAACAAGACCTATTAGTGAAGCAATTCCATAAAGAAGAGGAATATCGTTATTTTCCATAGGTGTTGAGGCAACTTCTGCAATAAGTAGTGTTATTACTAAATCAAAGCAATTCATTTCAGCAATTTCACCTTTGCCCATAACTCTCAGTGAAATTAAAACAGCCACATATAAAATAATACTTCTTATAAATACTACTAACATGAATTTTTCCTTCCTTAACATAATATAATAATTTATTATTTCTAAACTTGAATCCTTTATGTATAATTTAGGTAGATTAACTTAAAATTATAATAAAATGGGGTGAGGAAAATATGGTTAAAAGTGTAAATGTAAAAAAGACAGTTGAGGATGCTACATACATATTTAATAATGGTTTTGCATGTTCAGAATCTGTAATTTATGCTATAAGAAAAAATTTTCACTTAGACTTACCTGATGATGTTATAGCAATGTCTTCAGGATTTCCATGGGGACTTGGAAGGGCTTATTGTATTTGTGGAGCCCTTGCAGGAGGAACAATGTGTATTGGATATTTCTTTGGAAGAAGAGCGCCCGGAGACCAAAGGATAAATAGATGTTTTGACTTAACTAAGGAATTTAGTGATGAATTTGAGAAATTTGCAGGCTCCCACTGTTGTGGTAAGATTACTGAAGGATTTGATAGAGAAAATAATGGGCATAAAGAAAAGTGTACCACAATAGTTGCCTATGCTACAGAAACTGTCTGTAAGATAATATGCAGAGAATTAAATATAGATATAATTGAATAATTACTATAATAAGAAAAGGATATAGGTAATAGTTTAAAATATATTACATATATCCTTTATATTTTAAGTAAAATAAATGCCATTATAATATGCATTATCTAATTTTCGGAAATATATATGTATTATAAATGAAATAAATGATTATATTTAATAATGAACATAAATAAGAGATGTTAGTTTTATATAGTGCATTCTTTAATTTTTATGTTATAATAAAACTTGCATTATTTACTAAGGAGGAATACAAATGGGAAAAAGAAAACAAGTTCAAGTACCTGTGGAAAAGATAGAAGAGCAAAATAGATTTATCGAAGCCATTGCTGAGAAAAACTCTAGATACTTTGCTATAAATAAAAGAAAACCAAAATAT
>JALFMW010000247.1 GCA_022782605.1 Clostridium sp.
ATTACTTTTATTAATCAATTATTAGATGTAATTAATTCCAATACTATGCGTAGCATCATTAACAAATATTCAGGTGATTATAGAAGTCAGTCTTTTGACACATATTCTCATTTTTTTACTATGTTTTAAGAAAATTAAAAAAGAAACTTGGAGTAAAGCGATTCAACTCTCAGTTTAAGCAAATAAAAGCTTTTGATTCTACAATGATAGATATTGCTACAAAATAAGCTTCCTTCACTATTTTTACTTCCACATTTTGAACAAATTAAAGAGTCCTCATTGGAATATGTCATAATCTACCCCCTTTTATTATTCATATATGTATGTTAAAAAGTATTAATTTATTCCTTACAATAAATAAGTAAATAAGGAATAAATCACCCAAATAAAAGAAAATTTGATAAAATCTTATAAAAAAAGGATTTTTGTAATATAATCTTAACATATAGAAAATGTAAGGTGGTTAAACAATAATGAGCATTTTATTTAATTATAATATGGAGAAACTAAAAGAAATTGCTAGAAATAGAAAAATAAGAGGCTTTTCCAGATTAAAAAAGGAAGAGCTAGTAAATAAAATAGAAGAATCTTTATTAGATGAAGATTTTGCCTATGAATTTTTTAAAAAAATTGATAAGATAGAATTTGATACTTTTAAAAAATCTATTGCTACTAATAATAAAATTTGTGATAAATTAATATTTGCCTCAGACCTTGAAGATTATGGATATATCTATGTAACAGAAGATAAAGATGTAATTGTTGACAATAATATAAAAAATATCTTTGAAAAAATACAAACTAATCAATTTAAAAAAGATAGACAAAGATATCAACTTATAAATGATTATTGTGATGCAGCAATTAATTTATATGGTATATGTTCTATAAATAAAATTATAGAAATTATAAATGAGCAAAATAACATTAATGTAACTAAAGAGGAGATGGAGTATTTCTTATCATCCACATTTTTAGATATTGAATGTGAAAATGGTTATTTTTATGAGTCTAGGATTCCTATTTTACAAAATAGTGACTTATTTTATCAAAATATTAAGTTTTTATTTGAAAGTCAATCTTCTAAACCTTATTATGTTCCAGCAAAAGAGGAGTTCTTAAAATATAAGGATTTATTTTACTTTGAAAAAAATAAGGAATATAATAATTTACATAAATATATTTATAAAAAAACATGTAATAAAAATTTAACTGATATGATTTGCACTAAAATTCACCAAAATTGTTCAGATCAAATGAGTTTACAAAAAACATTTGATGATCTGGAAGAGTTCAATGTTTTATTTGATAGTGATGAAGATGCCCAAATTTTTATTGATATGATTGTAAAGTTAAGTAATAATACGAGATTAAAATCAAATAGAGGACATACTCCTTTAGAAATATCTAAATTGAAATCAAATCTAACTTCCCAAACACATAAAAAAATAGGAAGAAATGATTTATGCCCTTGTGGAAGTGGGAAAAAGTACAAGAAATGTTGTGGAAAATAATAATTAAAAGGATACTCAGTGTTATAGCGCTGAGTATTTTTATTTGGTATAATTAATAAATCACAAATAAAAATTGGAGGAAAGATGAGCGAAAATATTTATTCACAAAGGAAAATGAGAAATGAATCTTTAAAAAAGAATGATTTCTTGGAATTTCTAAAAAAAGAAGCTGTTTTGATTATAGCTTTATTACTGGCTGTTATAAGTTGTTTTATTGCAAGGCCAAAGTTATCATATATTGATTTTAAAGTACTTATATTATTATTTAATTTGATGATTGTGGTGGAAGCCTTCAAAGAGCTGAAAATACTAGATAGCATTGCCATAGGCTTGTTGAAAAAATGTAGTTCCTATAAAGCAATTTCCACTGCTTTAGTGTTTATAACATTTTTAGCAGCCATGGTAGTTACCAATGATGTTGCCCTTTTAACCTTTGTACCCTTAACTATAGTAATAGCCAGAAAAGCTAATATTGATGTTTTGAAAATAGTAATATTCCAAACTCTAGGAGCAAACTTAGGAAGTAGTTTTACTCCCATGGGAAACCCTCAAAACTTATTTATTTACTCTTATTTTAAATTAAATCCCTTGGATTTCTTTATAATAACGGGACCTGTATTGCTTTTATCTGTTTTATTTTTATTATTTTTAATAAGTAGAGATAAAAAAGCAAACTTAAGTATAGAATTGGAAGATGTGAAGGTAGGCAACAAAAACCATATTTGTATTTTTTCTGCCTTGTTTTTAATAATTTTATTATCAGTATTTCATTTAGTAGATTATAAGCTTACTTTAATAATAACAATTGTAACAATGTTATTTTTAAATAAATCTTTATTTTCTAAAGTTGATTTTTCTTTATTGTTAACTTTTATAGGATTTTTCATATTTGTAGGAAATATTTCTACTTTGGATAGTGTTAAATTATTTATGGAAAATATATTGGGAAGTGGTAAATCTACTTTTATAGCATCCTTATTGTCAAGTCAAGTAATAAGTAATGTGCCAGCTACCATGTTGCTTTCAGGATTTACAACTCATGTAAAAGAATTACTTCTTGGTGTTAATATAGGTGGTATGGGAACTTTAATAGCATCCCTTGCCAGTGTTATTTCTTATAAGATATATAGCAGTGAGTTCGAAGTAGATAATAATAGATATTTAAAAATGTTTACTTATTATAACCTTGTGGGGCTACTTATTATGACTACTATTGTTTATTTTATTTTATAATTAGAAATGGGTTTTAAATGAATATAAAACATATAAAAGGAACTAAATTGATTAGTTCCTTTTATAATAAGCTTATTCCATAAAAGTTACTTTTCCATCTA
>JALFMW010000250.1 GCA_022782605.1 Clostridium sp.
TAACAAATGAATATGAAAACTCAAAAGATTTGATGAAAGACTTGCTTGATTTAGACGAGTTGTATAATGCAATACTTCGAACTTTTGAAGAATATGTTGATAACATAGAAATAAGTGAAAAGGAGTAAATAAGATATGAAAGATGTATTAGTAGAAGAATTAAATTTAAAGCTAAAAATAGGACATGCAGTATGTTTTGACTTTGATGGAGTTATTCATAAATATTCAAAAGGCTGGCAAGATGGAAGTATATATGATGATTATAACAAAGAAATAATTAACTTAATGTGTTTTTTACAAAAAGCAGGAATACCGATTTTTATATGTTCTACAAGAGAACCAATGCAAATAATAAATTGGTGGAATAAACAAGGATTTTGGTGCGAGGCTGTAAGCATAAGTAATGACAAAACATTTTGGAATGGTTTGAATTGCATAGGAGTAACAAATAGAAAATTACCAGCTCAATTATATATAGATGATAGAGCATATAAATATGAAGGAAAAACGATGGAAGAAATAATAAAAGATTTATCAGAAAAGGAGTAAATAAGATATGAAAGAGATAAGAAAAAAAGGAACAATTATAATTTATAAAGGAGATTTTCAAAAATTAGAAGAGTTTGGATTCAAATTATCACAAGAAGAAAATCAATACACTAAAAAAGTTAATACAGTAAGTGATGGTTATCAAACTTTTTATGAAACAATTTTTATAACAAATTCAAGAATAATAAAATCAAGACTATATAATGATTTAAGTAATTTTGAATGGACTGGATATGTAGATAAAGCGGGATATTATATAAAAGATTTGGAGAATGCAGGATTATTGGAATTTAAAGAAATTGATGAGTATATTTAGAGAGGAGTAATAGATAATGAAAGAAAAAACAGCAGATGAAATGTTTGAAGAATTAGGATATACGAAATTTTATGATAAAGAAAATGCTTGTGTTTTTAATAATACTAAAACAAATAAAGAAATAAGTTTTGATAAAACATATAAATGTATTGAATTGTCTAAAGATACAGGAGAGAGCATTTATAACAATACAATATATGACATATTTATTATGGAAATTAATGAACTACAAGCAATAAATAAAAAATGTCAAGAATTGGAGTGGATATAATGATGACACCAGGGGATATAGATAAATTACAAAAAGAATGTAATTTTGAATATATAAAAGAGAAGATTGAAGAACAAGAAACAAAAATAAGAGAATTAACAGAAAAAAATAATGACGTTGATTTAGACTATAAAGAAGAATATTATAAATTGCAAGAAGAAAATTATGAGTTAAAACAGAAAATAGAAGAATATCAAGAAGCATTATTGAATATGTGTCTAAATAAAAAGATATAAACAGGAGGAGATAAATAATGGATAGATATAAAAAGGTTTCTCTTGAAGAAATGTTAAATATGTTAGTGGAAAGTATTATTCAAAAAAAAGAAGTTCCAACATTTTATTATAGTGTGGCAAAAAACAATGGAACTTTTCAAGAGTTTATACCAATAACAGAAATTGATTTATTAAGAGATAGACTTGTGTGTTATGATGGAAATTTTAGTTGTTATGATTGGGAATTAGAAAATAGTAATATTTATCTTTTTGTTGGAAAGAAAGGGTGATATAAAAATGAGTAAAGAAGGAATTATATCAATTACTATGATAGCCGTAGTTGCTATTATTTTATTAACTGCTACGTTTTTAGGAAATTTTAATAAAAATATAGCAACAGAAAAAGCCGAGAGTAGATTTGTGGAAATATATTCTTCTCCTGCTTACAATACGAGTGAAACAGGTTTTAAAATATATTATGATAAAGAAACAAAGGTACAATATTTGGAAAAAACAATAGATAAAGGTTGTGGATTAACTGTCATGGTAGACCAAGAAGGCAAGCCATTGTTATATGGAGGAGAATAAATATATGAATTTTAGAGATTTAAAAGTATCAAGTAAAATGGCTGATAAACATAAAAAGACAATGAATATTTTAAATATAATTACGTTTATACTATTTGTTCCTTTTGTGATTTTGCAGTATTTATCAATTTTTTTAGACTGGTTATGTGGAGAATTTGCTTGGATTAGAGACAAAATAGTATATACAATATTTAAGATTATATACAAAGAAGAAATTATTGAAGAAATGGAAAGTGAGAGAAATTAGATGTTAATAGTTTTATTTTTTATATTTTTATTGATGATTTTCATAGGTCTTTTTCTTATAAAAAAAAGCGATTTAAAATATGATAAAGGAGCTGACCTTATAGGAATAGGGATAATTACTATATTTATAGCAGGGGTGTTTGAGCTAATAGTGGTAGGATGTATAGTGTTTTGTAGTACCGATGTTTCGAAAATTCCTATAATGGATTCTAAGATAGCAATGTACGAACAGGAAAATAATAATATACAGTCTTCAATATCAGAGATTGTAGAAAATTATATGAATTATGAATCAGACACTTATGCTAATAGTGTAGAAAAGATAGATTTAAAGGATTTAGACATGATGATGGCGACACAAATATATCCCGAATTAAAAACAAATGAGTTGATTATGAGACAAATGGATATATATACGGCTAATAACGACAAAATAAGACAATTAAAAGAAGAAAAGTTAAATAATCAAGTTTCAAAATGGTGGTTGTATTTTGGAAAAGCAGACGTATAATATGCCTAGAAGAAACGAGAATATGTCTATTAACCATTTTAATCCGTTAGATATATAACTTGTTTACTACAACAAAATTTTTATAAAAACCGATTTAAACACTTAAAATTTTAAAGGAGATAAAATGTTAAAAGCAGATTATTTAAAAGGATATTATTTATTGCCTAGTGGAAAATTAGGGAAAATAGAAAGTAGTGCAAAATATGACGATGGTTCTGAGTATATTTTCATAAAAGAATTAGGTGAAATGTTTGATATAAAAGATATTGAAATTTCCGAATGTATTATAGATTTATTAAGTATAGGGGATATAGTAAATGGAAAACCAATTTCAGCTTTCTCTAATTCTTTGATTAGTGGTCATAAAGTAGCAGCTTTTTTAGAAGATAATTCAAAGAAGGAACCTATTTATGAAATATATAATGAGGAAGATTTAGAAAAAGCATATATTATAACAGCAAAAGGGTTAAGCCAAATTGAATATATAGGAGGTTAAAGTGGGAAAATATATTTTAATGTTGCTTGTTTTTTTTATAGGGTTATTTATAATTTGTTCTCTCGTAGGGTTAATAATGGCAGTTCCAGCATTGGCGACTTTTATTTATCAGAGATTTTTTGAAGAGGATGATGAAGATGATAAGTAAAATAGAGAATTTTATATGGTGTTTTATGTTTATATTAGGAATAGAATTGCCGAGAAATTTTATGAGTAGAGTTTATAATTATTTGAAATATAGAAATATTAAGGGGTAGATTTGTATGGAATGTATAAAATGTAAATATTATCCTTGTGTAAGAGAAGAATGTGATTTGAAGAATGGAAAATGTAGATATGGGAAACATTGTTATGAGGAGATAGAAGATGAGAAACGAAATTAGTATTGATAAAAATGATATTTATGAAATTTTAAATAGTTGTGCTTTGATGGAATTGCAGTCTGGAAGATATGGAACTGTAAGCGTATTGGAAGAAAATGATATAATGGAAGAATTTTTAGTAGGTGTTATAGATTATATTAACGAAAACCTACCAAATGATAGGATAATTATAGAATAATTTGGCAAAAGTATTGACTTTCGTAATAATTTGTGATATAATAAGGGTATGAAAGGAGAAATTTTATGAATTTAAAAATAACTTTTTTTGATAAAGATAAAAAAGAGCCAGGAGATTTTATTAATATAAAAATCTCATATGATGAGGCTCAAGAAATAAGCAAGTCTGTAAATGGAAATTATATGAAAGAAAAGTTTAATTGTATAACAGACGAAAATGGTAGCGTTCACAATGTGAACATAGAAGATATTTATAGTTTTGAGATACAAAAGTAGGTGAGAAAAGTGTGTGACATAAAAAATAACGATTGCGAGCATTGTAAATTTTTATATAATGGAGAATATTGTCTTTTGTGCGAAGAATACATTGAAGACAATGCTTGCTATAAGGAGATGATTAAATGTTGGCAATACAGCGACTAATAAAAGAAAATCCTAATGATTGGGAAAAAATCTTAATAAGTCCTCCATATTGCTTAAAAATCGATAGAGATTACGGTTATATTTTGTTTAAGTATAATCAATATACTTCGGATTTATCTTTGCCTGAAGTGCAAGAAGCTCGTGGAATAATTTTTAAAGAAGATACAATGGAATTAAAATGTTATCCTTTTAAGAAATTCTTTAATATAGGAGAACCGAACGCTGCGAATATTGATTGGAGTAATGTTACGGTTGAAGAAAAGGTAGATGGAAGTTTAATAAAAATTTGGTATGATGACCAAATGTGGCATATATCAAGCAATGGGAAAATAGATGCTTTTAAGTGTCCACTTCCAAATTGTGCTTCGAAAGAAATTACCAACTTGGGACATTTGTTTATAACTGTTTTTGATACGGTATTATTTCATGATTTAGACAAGTCTTGTTGTTATATGTTTGAAGTAGTTTCTCCAGACAATAGGATTGTAGTACCTTATAAGGAAACAAAACTTTATTTCTTAGGCGCTAGAGATATGAAAACATTAAAAGAAAAGGAATGCTGGATTGGAGTAGAAAAGCCAAAATGGAGATATTATAAAGACGTTGATGGAGAAAATTTAAAAAAGGAAATATTAGAAGAGGTTTCTAAAATGACTTCAGAACAAGAAGGATATGTGGTTAGAGATAGATACTTTAATAGAGTAAAGATAAAATCTCCAGAATATATTAAAGTTCATTATATGAAAGGTGAAGGCGAATTAACGACTAAAAGAATATTAGGGATATTAAGAGAAAATGAGAAAGATGAATATTTAGCATATTTTCCTGAATTTAAAAATAGATTTAAAGAAGTGGAAAAGAAATTAAAGACATACAAAGAAGATATGCACATTTATAAGCAAGAAGTAATAAAGTGGCGAGATAAGTGGCATTTAGATAGGAAAGCTGTAGCTGAGAACATATTAGCCAAAAGAAAAAAAGAAAGTGCTTTTTGCTTTGCGGTATATGATGGTAAAGTTCAAGATGAAGAAGAGTGGATTTCTAAAATTATGCTAAATAAATTAGCTGAAAGGATTGATGAAATATAATATGGCGACGTTATATATGACAGTTGGGTTACCTGGTTCTGGTAAATCTTATTATGCGAAAGAAAATTTTCCTAACGCTTATATCGCTTCTAGTGATAAGTTAAGAGAGGAATTATGGGGGGATGAAAATAAGCAAGGTGATAACGAAGTCTTATTTAATACTCTTCACAGAAGAATTACTGGAAATTTGTTATTAGACAACGATGTAGTTTATGATGCAACAAATTTAAATGCTAAGAGAAGAAGAAAGTATTTAAAAACGATTGAGCCAGAACATAGGAAAGTTTGTCTATTCTTTTTAACAGATATAGATATTTGCAAGGAAAGAAATAAATTAAGGGATAGAACAGTTCCAGATGAAGTTATAGATAAAATGTATAGAAGTATTCAAATTCCACAATATTCGGAAGGATGGAATGAAATTAGGATAATACCTTGCTTTGATGATAGAAAAAATTACAATATTAGTGAAACAATGGATAGGCTTATTGAAATACCACATGATAATCCACACCACACTTTATCTATTGGAAATCACATTTGTGCAGCGACAAAATACATTATAGATAATTACAGTTTAAAGTTCGCTGGAGATATAGAGAGATTAGACGTTTTAACAGAAGCTATGTTTTATCATGATATTGGAAAAGAGTATACAAAATCTTTTGTTGATAGTTGCGATAAGGTCACAGATATAGCTCATTATTATGGACATGAATATATTTCTGCTTATTTATATTTCTTGTATAAATTTAAAAAGTATTCAGAAGAGAATAAAATGTCGGAAGAAGAGTGGAAAAAAGAATTAAAACGTATATTTTATGTGGCTTATTTAATAGAAAATCACATGTCTTTAAATAGTAGTCATACTGAGAAGTTTTTGTTAGGAGCTAAAAAGAAGTTTGGCAAAGAGACTTTTGAAAATTTATGTATAATAAATGAAGCTGACAAAGTATGTGGTTAGAAAGGAGGTTTATATGAAACTAAATGATTTATTAGATGATGATTTAGAATTATCTTCTGCAGAAAAAGGCGTAGTGGTAATGTTTTTATTTATGCTTTTATGTTTCTATCTTATTGTTTTTGGTTTAGTATTTTGGGGAATTGGCAATTTAATAATTTTAGTATTCGGAATAAATGCAACGTGGCATTTTTGGCAAGGTTTAATAGTAGGAGTTATTGTAGCTCTTATAAAAATGGTTGTTTGAGAGGTTTGATATGGAATATAAAATGAAATGTGGACATATAGCCCAAGGATATAATCAGAAAGGCGAGCCAATTTGTATTATCTGTGATTGTTCTGAAATTGATAATGAAAAGCCAGACTTGACAGGAAGAATGGCTTATTGTACAGAATGTAGCTCTTGTGCGCAGTCTGATTGGAATTTAGCTTTTTTTAAATATAATGAAAACTTAGGTTATGATGAATATTACTGTGGATGTCACGGTTGGGATTAGAGGTGAGAAATATGCCAATAAAGAAGATTTTTGTAAGTTCTCCTTTAAGAGGGGATATAGAAAAGAATATTGAAAATGCTAAAAAGTATTGCAAAAAAGTATTAGAAGATACAGGAGATATACCAATTGCTCCTCATGTCTATTTTACTCAGTTTTTAAATGCAGATAACGAGTTTGAAAACCAGTTAGGAATGGATTTAGGGTTTGAGTTATTATCAGATTGTGATGAAATTTGGGTTTTCCAAGATAATGGAATAAGTGAAGGAATGAAAATGGAGATAGAACTTGCTAAAAGATTAGATATTCCTATAATATTTACAAAATTTGGAGAATAGATATGTACGATGAAATTAATGATTATGAGGATGCATGGGAAGTGTTAAGAAGTTTGTTAAGACTTGCAAAAATGGTAAGTAATACGGCAGATATTAAAAAGATGTTAGAGAAAATGGAAGAAATAGAGCTAATGATTTCTAATAATTAATATTTGTGTTATTAAAAGGAGGTGGTCTAAATGGGGGAAAGTAATAAAGCTGCGAAAGAAAATTTGGAACGAATATATGGCAAAGGCTGTTTCTTTAATAGAGCACGCGTTGCTGAACGAATTGAAAAAATGGGTGGAATAAAGACTTTTAAAGTTTTTGTTAAAGAAAAAAGGTATAAAGGGAAACCAATAAGTCATCAGCTTACTTTTCATCATTGACAGCATTTAAAGCACAAGTCAGAGCGGACGGAAAAGCTACCGTAGAAAACGGGGCAAATGTAGAAGAAATTGCACATCAATATCTTCACAGTTTGCCTCGTGACCAAGAAGAAATAGTAAATAATATGTTAAGAGATTTCAAAACATCTATAGATATTGCTGGGACAAAGTTTACGGACAATGGAATAGAAGTTGGAAATGCTTTTAGCATAGAATTAGGGGAAGTAGAAGAAAATTATATTGAAATTCCTGCCTATGATATAAAACCTAAGGAATTTAATAGAGCTAAAGTAAAAAGAGAAACTCAAAGAATGATTGAAGAAGAACTTTACGGAGGAAGATAGTGCAAAAATTACAACAATTTTATGTATTAAAATTTAATTCTGGCAGATTAAAAAAGGATGACTACAAAATTAATATAACGGTCAAGACTGCTAGAAATAATGGAGAGTTAGTTTCTTTGGGAGACAATCAAGTTTTAAGGTCTATAAGAAAAATAAAGGGCAAAGAGCTTGATTTTGAAATGATAAATGATTTGTTCAAACAAAGAAGAAGAATAGCTCGAAGAAAAAAGAGTTCTGAAAATAGAAGTAAAATAAAGCAGATAGATAAAGATATTGATAATTTATTATTTATTCCTGAATATTTATCTGTTGTGATTGAAAAACATTCTCATTATAGACATATTATAAAACACGGTCTATATGTGAATGGTAAAAAATTTGTGAGATTGTTATGTGGTGCTGGAAATGCTCGTAGAAATACGGTATTTTTTGTGCAAGAAGATATTTATGATGACCTTGATAAGATATTGAAAAATGGGCATAAACCTTTAAAAATAACAGAGAGTAAATATAACGCTTATTATGCCTTATCAAATAGTGCAACTTATAGTGTTAGTGAGCCAAGAGTTTGTGTAGTTCCTGATAAAGAAATTCAAATGAAGAAAATTGTAGACTGGGCTATTGAGAAAGAGCCTGATGATATAATAGAAGAGCAAGAAAGAGAACTTACATTTAATCTTTGGGATGGAATGGGGATATGTTCTCCAGAGCTTGCAGAACAATGGGGTAAAGATTTAGACTTAGATTACACTCCTTGTTCTTTTTGTATCAGAAATTATTTTATTAAAGGTATGGTTTGTGTATTTGATTTTCATAAGTTTTCAAGAGAAGTTGCGGGCAAGCATATAATAACTGATTTATATGGAAATTCGGTAGATACTGACGACATAGATATGATAATAACTGAAAGTCAATTTAAACTTTGGAAAGGCTATGAAAGCTGGCAAGATTATTTAGATTGTTGCAAAGAAAATGATGGGAGATGGGGCGTTACAAAATTTACTCCGAAAGAAGACAAAACAGCGGTGTTTACTAATTATCAATTTTTGCAAGTGTTAAATTTAGATACACCAGAAAAAATCGAAGAATTATGCAGACCTACTGTCGAATGGTTAGATAAAATAACAAGCCAAGATAGTGATTATGCGTTATTATATTTGCTTGGTGGATTATGTGATAAGCCATTAAATGAAATGGAATTAGATGATTTTATGGATGTATTCAATAGTTTAGAACCAAGTGTTAGAGCTTTGATTTTAAATAGAGATATGTTGGGAGACACTTATATAAAGACAAAACTGGCGAGATACTTGAATGCAAAGATAAGCGAAAGTTATTTGGGAAAATTGTTAGTTAATGGGAATTTTCAGACCATGTTAAGTGACCCATATCGGATTATGTGAGCATATTTATGGTCTAGAAATAAAAGGATTGTTAAATGAATTTGAACATTATAGTCAATATTGGAATAATAGAAATGTAGATACTGTAGTAGCTATGAGAGCCCCATTGACATGGCGAAGTGAAGTCAATACATTGCATTTACAAAATAATGATAAAGTAAATGAATGGTATAAATATTTATATTCTGGGATTATTTATAATGTGTGGGGAAATGACTGTATGTCCCATGCGGATGAATTGCTGTCCGCTTAGTATAGAGATATATTAATAAAAAACTAGGTGAACCAGTAAATACTGGGTGTCGAATTGTAATATTCGGCTAACGGTTCAGAAATAGGAAACTATATTATGAGTAAGGGAGCCTAAGTCCTTATAGGATATGGTAATACCGTGCTAAGATTATTGATTATAATTTTTATAGAAAGAAGGTGAGAAGATGGAAGAAATAAACAGATTGGAATTTAGAGAATATACTTTTCATAATAGCGTATATTATTGTAATTGCGAAGGTTTAATCTTAAATCAGAAGTTTGAGAAAAAGAAGACTTTTAAAGGCAATGATGGATATAGAGAAGTGGAATTGAGTGGAAATGGAATAAACAAAAATGGCAATAGATTGAGATATAAGGTTAAAGTTCACACAATAGTTGCTGAATTGTTTGTTCCAAAACCTGAAAGTGATGAGAAATTGGAAGTAAATCATAAGGATTGCGATAGAATGAATTGTCATTATACAAATTTAGAATGGGTAACTCACTTGGAGAATGTAAGATATTCTATTAAATGCGGAAATCATTATACGCCAAATTACAAAGGAAGTAACAATCCAAAAGCAAAATTAAAAGAAGATGATGTGAGATTAATTAGAAATGAACTATGTAAGAAATACACAAACATTGAATTAGCTGAGAAATTTGGTGTTAATGTTACAACAATTTCTAATATTATAAACATGAAAACATGGACTCATTTAGATTAAATAATCAATAATAAAGTTTAACGACTATCGAAAGTACATCATAAGAGAAAGACTTGTGAAAATAAACGAGTAGAGTAGCTTTAAGGTGAAAATCCTTATTGCAAAGTGCCTAGCAACTTGTATTTGGTAATAGAATATAAGTTGATGATATAGTCTAAGCCGAAATCTAAAATATTGCGAAAGCAACGGTATTCCTAAGTGATTTCGACCGGAGATTTGGTTTTCAGCTCCGATAACAAAATTATGACAGATAATGCTTTTGGTGGCAACCCCATAACCTACCAGAAGAAACCAACAGAAAAAAAATATATAGATATTAAGGATTTATACAAAGCAGATTTATTATCTTTTGATAGTAAAATTGGTTATATTACAAATTGTAGTACAACTTTATATTCAATGTTATCTTTATATGAAAAAGGAAGCAAAGAATATGAAACTATAATGCACAGATTAAAAGAATGTAGAGTTGCTCAAGGAAATGAAATAGATAAAGCAAAAGGTTTAATTGTTAAGGATTTCCCCGAGCATTGGATTAAATGGAAAAATCCAGACAAACCAAATGAGCAATTTACAAAAGAAGAAATAGAATTTAATAATAAACTTCTAATTGAGAAAAGACCATACTTTATGAAATACTTATATCCAAAATATAAAACTCAATATAATGACCATATAAAAAGATATGATTATTTATCTAACAGATTATTTGGAATAAGTATTCAAGAACTTCTTAATATACAAAATAAAACAAAAGAGCAGCAAGATTTGGCAGATAGCTATAATAGATTTAATCCGTTTTTAGAAACGGATTGTCCTATGAATAATATTTGCCGATATATGGAAAAAGAAGTAAAAGAGATAAAAATAAATGTAAATAAGAAGAATCCTGAATATATTTTTAATATGTTATATAATAAAAATATTGATATAACGGAATATCAAATTCAAGAAATGGAAAAAGTTTATAAAAAATACAGAAAGAGTAAAACAAAAAGCAACACTATAACTGACAGCATTTCTATTGAACAAGGAGAAACTCCTAATAGCGCAACAGATATAAATAATATAGATTTGGATTATATAAGTGAGGATATTCAACAACTCGCCAATTTAGCGGTATATGTAAATTATTATTTGCATCCGACATCTCCTAAAAATTTTTGCTGGGATTTATTTGGAGAAGGAATTGTTTTAAATATATATGACAATTCTAACAAAGAATTTAAGATTCCTATATTAGATGATAAAGGAGATATAGAGTATATGGGTAAAAAATATAGAAATAAAGAGGTGAGAATAGAATGTCTATAATATTTGATGAAAGAGAATATGCTAGAACTATAATAAAAAAGGGTATTCAGTCTTCAGGAAGTAAAGGTAGGGGTTTGCAATTAGTAGCAAATTATCTTAGAGAACAAGGATATGAAGATAAACAAATAGAAAATGAATTGCATAGAATTTCTAAGAAAAGCTTTTCTGATTATAATAAAGTAATGATGTATGATTATATTGATAAAAGAGTAAAAAGAAGCAAAAAAGGGAAACTAAAAACGAATAGCCCCGTGAATATTACTGAGGCGGAAATTAATACTATATTAAGTGAAGAAAATGAAAAATATCAGAAATTAATGTTTGTATATTTAGTTTTGGCAAAGTTTTATATGGAGAATAGTAATTCTGAAAAATATTATGTAGGTTGTTCTGATACGGATATATTTAAATTATGTGATATGTATGTGAAAAGGCAAGAAAAAAGAGAAATGATGCATTATTTGACGAAAAAAGGTTATATTGAGCCTACTACGAAAATGAGTTCTATAGTAAATTATGTCAATGAAAATAGTGAAGTGGTAATGAAAGTTGTTCCAGATGAAACAATGATTTACAGTTTTGAGCAAAAATATTTAGGTGGAATTTTTATTAATTGTGAAGTTTGTGGAAAACTTGTAAAAAAGACTAATAATAGAATAAAATATTGCAAAGAATGTGCTAGAGAAATTCATAACTCTACGACCTAATTTTCAAAACCGCATTTAGAAACGTCCTTCAATTCTAGTTATATCAAAGGATTGAAGGAACGTACTCTTTCAATCTTATATGGATAAGAAATAATATTGGAATGTAGTTCAGTTGGTAGAACGTTCGACTGTTAATCGAAAAGTCAGGAGTTCAAGTCTCTTCATTCCAGCCAAATGCTTCTTTAGTTTAATTGGTAAAATAATTGACTTGTAATCAATAGAAGCCTGTTCAAATCAGGCAGGGAGCTCCAAATCAGCGCCTAGGAAACTTTCGAAGCCCTAGGTCATTTATAAAAAAACATGAAAAACTTACGAAGCCTCATGTTGTAGTGTTATGAAAGGGTTGTTATATGAATAAAGATTATTTAAGAAAAGAAAACGAAGATGAATTAGATTATGCTATGAGATTGATTTCTAAAAAAAAAGAAGATAAAGTTGATGATTTAGATTGGTCTGATATTTGTGATTTATTGGGATTGGATTTTAATAAAGATAGCTTAAGAAAAAGTCAAGATACTGAATTTGGTGGTATTGCGGTTTATAACAAAATGAAGAAAAGAATAATAGAAAAAGAACCGATAGATTATCAAAAAGAAGTAGAAGTTCAATTACAAGAAATAAAAAAAGAAAGAATGAAATTGAATGATGAAAGGGCTGCACTTAATAGGAAACTAAGAAATCAGTCAAGATTTGAAATCATAAAAGAAATAGCTTTAGAATGCGCGAAAGAAAATAAAAATACAATATCTGTAGATTTTCCAGAAAACATTGGAGAAGAAGATAGAGCGGCAATTTTAACTTTGAGTGATTTACATTATGGATTAGAAATAAATGAATTTAATAATGTATATAATACTAGTGTTTTCGTAACAAGATTTAAAGTGTTACTGAATAAGGTTGCTGGTTATATAGTAGACAACAAAGTTTCAACATTGTATGTGTTGGGTTTAGGGGATTATATTAGCGGTATAATTCATAATTCAACTAGAATAGAAAACAGAGAAAATGTAATTAAGCAAGTAGTAGATATTTCTGATTATATAAGTCAAGCTTTGCAAATATTGAGTGATTTATGTGAGATATATTATTATGATGTAAATGGAAATCACGAAAGAATTTTTCCAAACAAAGATGATTGCCAAAATGATGAAAATTTTGTCTTATTTGTAAAATGGTATTTAGTTGCAAAAATGGCTGGCAATAAGAAAGTTCATATAATGGATAATGAATTTAATAATGAAATAGGAACAGTACAGATTTTCGGAAGAAATTATGCTTTTACGCACGGACATAGAGATAGAGTTGACCAAGTTGTTCAAAATTTAAGCTTAATGACACATAGATTTTATGATGCGATATTTTTAGGTCATACTCATCATTTTGAGGCGAATGAAGTTCATCAGACTTATGTATATGTAAATGGGACACTTTCAGGAACAGACGAATATGCAAATAATCAAAGAAAGACAAGTAAGCCTTCTCAAAATTTATTTATATTAAATAAAGAAGAAGGTATAGTATGTCAATATACGATTAAGTTGTAATTTTTCAGGAGGGATTTTTTAATGAAAAAAGGAAAAACACATGGGCTCGCAAGAGTGTTCTTAGCGTCTCTTATGTGTATAATAATTGTTTTAGCAAATATTTTCATAATAATACCTGTTAAAACGCAAGGGCAAATTCAATATAGTGTTGTTACAAAAGAAAAAACTATTGAAGATTTAAAAAGAAAAACAGAATATAATGAAGAAATAACATTAGCGCAAGCTAGAAATATGATTTCTTCAAGGGGATTAACAAAAAGAAGACAAAAATATACTTTATATAAATTTTTGATAAATAATTCCGAAGTGTTCTATACAGACGACTTGGGAATAGCGGAAGAATACAAACAATATATATTGAATAATACAATTAATTTAAAAATTGATATTGAAGAATTTATAACTGAAGATAATAGTGTATTGGCGACAGATAGAGAAATGGATAATATAGCTGAATACTATATTAACACATATAAAAAGCCGACAACACATTTCCCTACAAATTCTCATAACGTAAGTTCTAGCTATGGGTATAGAAGTAGGGGAGATTTTCACACTGGGATTGATTTATGTGGAAACAAAGGTGATAACATATATGCTTATAAATCAGGAATTGTAATAAAAACTCAATACTCAAATAGGAGTTATGGGAATATGATATTGTTGCAACACAGTGATGGAACTCAGACTAGATATGCTCATTTAAGTTCTATTGTAGTTTCTAATGGACAATATGTGAACTGTGGGCAGGTTATAGGGTATATGGGTTCAACAGGGAATTCAACTGGAAATCATTTACATTTTGAAATAATAGTAAATGGTAATACAATAAATCCTTATAATTATATATTTTAAAATAAAGAGCTCTAAATGGGCTCTTTTGTGATATTGCGGAGTGGAGAAATGGTTATCTCGTTGGTCTCATACGCCAAAGCTAGGCAGTTCGATTCTGTCCTCTGCAACCAAAGATTGGAAAAGAAATTTATTCTTTGCGGGGCTGTGTTTTTCTATTAAAATATGGTTCTATTTTTTTATATTATAGAAAGGAAATGATGGAATGCCAAAATTAAACAATATAGTAAAAGCAAAGAAAAAGCCGGCACCACCTAAAAAAACAAATCCAATTTTTCAATGTTCAGCATGTGGAAAATATAAAAGTGGAGATAATTTTTATAAAAGTTATGGTGGAGAGGCAAATGGAATAATCCCTTATTGTAAAAACTGCATACAAAAAATGTGTAGTGATACATACGGAAATTTAGATAAACAAAGAGCAATTGAAACATTAAGAATGATAGATAAGCCTTTTTTGCATGAACTTTGGGAAGCTGAAGAAGAAAAAGCAAAAGAAAAGGGTAAAGAAACTAATTGGATGGGAAAATACCTTGGAAGATTAGCAATTTCAAAATACAGACATTTAAGTTGGCAGGATGGAGATTTGGGTTATTTAACCGAAGAAGAGGCTAACGTTAGACCTTCTTTAACGGATATAAAATATTCTCAGCCTTATATGACTGTAATAGAAGAGTTTAAAAATTTCAAAGTAACAGATGAAATGGTAAGACTATTTGGAAGTGGTTATACTGATGAGGAATATTACTACATGTGGACTAAATATGAATTTTTGAGGCAAAATTATACAGAAACCACAAGTATGCACACTGAAGCGTTGGTAACTTATGTGAGATATAAAGTAAAAGAAGAAATGGCTGTAAGAGATAATAAACCAGCGGATGCTAAAACTTGGGGCGAAATGGCTCAAAGGCAGGCAGAAAGGGCAAAAATAAACCCTAATCAGTTGAGCAAGGCAGATTTACAAGGTGGTTTGAGCACTATCGGAGATATTGCATTAATGGTTGAGCAGTATCAAGATATTATACCACAATTACCAAGATTTATGTTTAGACCAAATGATGCTGTTGATTTTTGTATATGGAATTATATAAATTATGCTAGAGATTTAGAAGGAAAGCCTCCTGTTGAATATAAAGATGTTTACCAATTTTATGACAAAAAGAAAAAAGAGTTCGTTCAAAGTGGAAACGACTATTATAACATATTTAAAGACGACCCGACGGTAGAAAACAGAGAAAAAGTCGAAGCTTTCATAAAACTTCCAGATGAATATTACGAAGAGAACGGAGATGACGAATAATGCCATCTTATAAGAATTTTGAGACCAAGGAAAGTTTACACAATAGAAGGACTGGTTCGGCAACTGATAATTATGACCCTTGGGATAATCCTACGGTAAAGGCAAAAACAGATGTACAAGACTCTTTTTTTCAAACACATATAAAACAATATAGTGATTTTATATCTTGGGCGAAATGGTATCCCGATTTATTTCTTGACTTAATGAGAGAAAAAGACCCGCAAACAGGCAAGCCAAAAAATGGTGTGAATTTGCATTTTGACCAACGTGTATTCTTGAGGAGTATAGCAAGGTTTCAAAGCATATACGGTGTTTTTCCCCGTGGTTGGGGAAAATGTGTCGCAAAAGGCACCTATATATTTACAAGTCAAGGATTAAAAAGAATAGAAGACTTCTTTGATAATGAAGAAAATGGGATAGAAGATTATTCACCTAAGATGAATTTTGAAATAATAAATAAAAACCAAGAGGCAGAGAAAGTTGACAGAGGAGTTTATAATGGATATAAAGATACTTTAAAATTTAAAACTAAATTTGGTTATAAAATAGAATGCACTTATAACCATCCTCTTATGGCAAGAAGAAAAGATGGAATAATAGATTTTGTTATGGCTTACGATTTAAGAGAAGGAGACGAATTAATGATATCTTCTGACAATTTTTTGTGGGCGGAAAACAAAATGGTTCAAATAGATGAAACAAGACTTCAAAGAGAAGATTTGAATATAGGAACTTTGTTGGGCGTGGATTTTGCTACGATTATAGGGTATATAGTTGCGAGTGGAGATTTAGAACAAAAAGATAGAGTTTCTTTTATATGTAAAGATAAAACAATAGAACAAAAATGTAAAAAACATATGGAGACTAAAGATGTTTACACGATAAAGAATAAAAAAGGCGAATGTGTTCTTTATGGAAAAAAAATTAGAGAATATCTGTATCAACTTGGGTTAGATTATGTTCCTAAGAATAAGAAACAGGTTCCTAAATGTATATTGGAAGGTTATTGGAAATACTCTATTTGTTTTTTAAGAGGTTTTTTTAGTATAAAAGGAAAGGCTTACAAAAAAGATGGTTTTTTTGAGGCAGCAAGTAGTTCTGAAGAATTGATGCATCAAATACAACTAATGCTTTTAAATTTAGGAATTGTTTGCAGTGTAAGACAAAAAGAAAAAGGTATTTACGTTCTTAGAATTATGGGAGAAAATATAGATAAATTTGCTATGATAATTGGACTAGAGAATATACCTACTTGGGATGAAATAAAAAAAATATTCAGGAAGCATAGGTCTGTAAATAAGAATAAATATCAAGAGGGGTATTTCTTCGATAAGATAAAAGCAATTGAAAAAAGCAAAAATCATGTTTATGATATTAGTGTTCCAGAAAGTCATTCTTTTGTATCTAATGGTTTTATTAGTCATAACACATGGGGAGAAGTAATTTCTATGTTTA
>JALFMW010000272.1 GCA_022782605.1 Clostridium sp.
ATATTTTGATGCCGCATAAGCTACTGTTCAATAGCTTTCTAGTTGTGTTTCAATTGCGGCTGCGTAGTCAAAAAGTGGTTGAAGAGCTGCAGCTTCATCAGCATTAGTAGGTAATACATGATACTTTAACCAGAAAGCGCCATTTGTCATTTGTCCAATATTTTGTAAGTATGAATTAGCTGCATTATTCCACGTTAAATTAAATTTAGCTGTATAAGTTTGATTATTAATAGTGCGGCTTACGGTTAATACTGAATTATCACTCTGTTCAGTAGGCTTAGTTCCACCAACTTCGTATAAATAATATTTTCCGCCAATATTAGAAACTTCTAAGTCTAATGTATCTTGTTGCGGCAATAATTTTTGCGTTCTAGACCCATCAGTTGCCTTGGTTAAGCTACAATAGACAATGGGGATATGCAATCTAGCACCATCATCGAACAACACGGTTTGTTCATAAGATGTGTCGGTTTTAACTAACGCACGAATTGGCGCCGCAAGAGCATCTTTATAGTGTAGCAATTGCCGAGCCGTATAAATTGGTCGATAAGAGACTTTATTATTATCGTCAGTTATTCTTTCCCAATAAGCAGTAGCTCCTTTATCATCTCACTCGGCGGTGATAGAGTTATCATCAGCCCCGGTTCCTTGCCTATAACAACCAACTAATAAATCGGGTCGTGTACTGTAATTAATCGGGGAATTATCGTCAATAGAATAGAATGAATAACCACTCTTAAAGGTGTCCCAATATGTTTTACTAGTAGCGGTTTTAATTGGTACGTAATCACGTTTACGATAAACTACAAATATTTGTGCTACCTTAGTTGCCTCTGCTTCGGAAGCCGTAGTCACAGCACCATTTGAGAGCTTCAAATAACGAGTATCACCTTTCTTGGGGTCTATACCAGATAATGTTTTAATGCCACAGAAAGCGTTAATATCGCCATTATAGATAAGCTGATTATTATTATAATCCTGAGTTAATAAGTCGTTTAATTTGCCTTCTTTGGAAAAACGAATTTCAACGGCTTGATTAAAGATAGGATAATTAAGCACTGTGCTAACTACTGATTGATTAAAAAATGGATTTTTCTTAAATTCATCAAAGCTTAAAGGCAAATGAGCTAATAAATCAGATGTGCCAGCTATAATATTATTACTAAATCCCATAGTTGTAGTCATTATATCGGAACTAGATCCTGAAGCACTAATGCAAAGCGGCAATAAATAATACGTATCAGTAGTATTTACCCTTGAATCAGCTTTTAATCGTTCAGCTCAGCTATCCTTGAAAAAGAGTTGATTTTGAATTTTAGGATTTTGACATGAATTACAAATAAAGCCATTAGATAAGTTGTTATTAGCCGTGATATGAAGATAGTTAACAAAGTTCATCGGCAAATATTGGAGCTGATCTTCATAGGTATATTCAGGGTTTTCCATGTTGGTGATTTTTGTTTTATCAGTAATACATGGGAAACAATTTTGGAATGCATGCGGGACGTATTCCGTAGCAGATTGATCTAATTTTTGCTTATCTAAATCAATATTACAAACACCAGTTGTATCTAAGAAAGAATTATTTGCCAAACCAGCAACACACGATAATGCTACACCTGCAAGGAATACACCACCTAATAAAACACATCCTACAACAGGTATCGCCATAGTAGTGGCAGCTGCAACACCAAGTGCTGCTCCTCCAACACCTGCGCTGGCGATTGTATAACCTGCTGCCATAGATTCTCAAATTACGGCGTTATCATTGTGGATATATTTATAATAATTCTTATAAGAATCTGCATTTAATCAAGAAAGAGGTTTATATGTTTTCGATTCATCTTCATTGATAACTTGATAATATAAATTACTAATTGGTAAATTATTAAAATATGCGTCTATCCAATCATCATTACTAGGGTCAGATTTGTTTGGATCAATATCACCTAATTTATCATAACCTCTAAAAATTTTAAAAGAGAAATGATTAATAAAGTAATTTTTACTCAGATGTTTTCAATCAGCTTCCGTATTACCACCAGCTAAAGGTGAAGGACTATTTTGTGTTATAATTGAAATCGGTGAATAAACATTAATTGTATCTCTCTGATAAATTTCATTTAAGTGTTTTAAATTCCATAAGTCGCCCAGACTTACTGTATGCCGTTTTTTATCCAACTGCGGCCTTAACTGTAAATCTATACGACGG
>JALFMW010000285.1 GCA_022782605.1 Clostridium sp.
CCTTTTATATAAATAGTTCTAACTAAATATTATACATTATTCTTATTAAAAAATAAATATTAAGAGTTCTATCATAATTATTGAATTAATTATATCCTTCTAAATTAAATAATTATATATATTTAAATTCTTATAAAATTAACAACAATATAAATTTTAAACTTTTTTTGAAAATTTATTTAAATAATGGTATTATATTTTATATTATAATTAAACTTAATTACAAATTTTAATTAATAGAGGGGGAATTTTTATTAATAAGCAAAAACTAGTAGCTCTGCTAATGGCTACTTCTCTGACAATATCAATACATACAACAATAACATTAGCACATAGTAACACATCTTCTTTAATTAGTAGTAGTAAATCTCAAGTTACTACCTCAAAATTAACTAAGTATACTGGTGTAGTCACTTCAAATAAATTAAATATTAGAAGTACAAATTCTACTAAAGGTAAAATTTTAGATACTCTAATTAAAAAAGATGTTGTTGAAGTAACTAAAAAAATGAAAAATGGATGGTATGAAATCAAACTTGATAATAAGTTAGGATATGTAAGTGGTAAAAATTTAAAAATCACTTCTGATAATGTACCTCCTTATGAGCTTAAATCAACAGATAAAGTGATTGGCACTGGAATAGTAAAAACACGTCATTTAGGTGTAAGAAGAGGTTGTAATTCAACTTACTCAAAAATAGGCTCACTAAATGAAGATTCATCTATAAAGATTTTATCCAAGTTAAAAAATGGATGGTATAAAGTTGCTTATCAAGATGGTTATGGTTTTATAAATGGAAAATATATATTACTGCTTGCTGATACTAGCTCAAAAGCCCACAGCGAATATTTAAAAATACAAGACATAGTTTCAAAAAATAGTAATGGAATTACTAGACTGGTTAATAAACAAAATGCATTAAAATCTAATTATAAGCCTAATGATTTAGTAAAAATATCAGTTAAATCCACAAAAACTATTCATTTAAGAAAGAATGTAGCAAAAGCTGTAAAAAATATGTTTTCTGATGCTAAAAAGAAAGGAATTCATCTTACTGCTGTAAGTGGGTTTAGATCAAGTAGTTATCAGTCTAATTTATACTACAATTCATTAAGAAAAAATGGTGCTGCTTATACAAATAAATACTTCGCTAAACCAAATCATAGCGAGCATCAAACCGGTATGGCTATAGATATTTCTGCTAAATCTGTAGGATACGATTTAGTTGAGCACTTCAAAAATACAAAGGAAGGTAAATGGCTAGCTAAAAATGCTCATAAATATGGTTTTATATTGAGATATAAAGAAGATAGAGTAAAAGATACAGGATTTGCCTTCGAGCCTTGGCATTTTAGATATGTTGGTGAAGATGTTGCCTCTTATATCTATAAAAATAATTTAATACTTGAAGATTTATATAGATAATATAAAATTCGCTTTCTTGTTGGATTCTACTCAAAGAAGTAGATTGTAATGATTTATCTAACTAAGAAAAGCGAATTTTTATTTTATACTATTATTTAATTACATTTATATAATTATAAAGTTTCTGTTACCACTATTCACAACTTGGTTATAATATGTAATAATAAGTTTATTACTTATGTTTGAAAGGAGATTATTATGGCATTAGATGGTTTAGTAATTCACAGCTTAGCACATGAATTAACAACTAAGCTTGTGGGTGGTAAAATAGATAGAGTTCATCAACCAGAAAATGACGAACTAGTTTTATATATTAGAAATAACAAAGAAAACTTTAAATTGGTATTAAGTTCTAGTGCATCAAACCCTAGAATTTATATTGCCAATGATTATAAAAAAGAAAACCCTATTAAAGCCCCTATGTTTTGTATGTTATTTAGAAAGTACATACAAGGTGGTATAATTACAGAAATTTCTCAAATTAATTTTGAAAGAATAATAAAAATAAGTGTGGAATCTTTTGACGAATTAAAAGAAAAAACAACAAAAGATATCTATATTGAAATAATGGGGAGACATAGTAACATAATATTAGTTCAAAATAGTAAAATAATAGATTCTATAAAAAGAATTCCTCCTAGTGTTAGTAGAGTTCGCCAGTTATTACCTAACATGACTTATGAACTTCCTCCTGCACAAGATAAAATAAATCCAATAAAAGGTACTTCAATAAAAAGTTTTATTAATATACTTAGAGAATTTGACGGACCTATATACAAGGGTATTTACTCTAAATTCTTAGGAATAAGCCCTTCTGTTGCAAAGGAAATTTGCCATAGAGCAAATTTAAATCCTAATGATAATGGTAATGATAAAACTCGTGATGAATTATCTGTTTTATATAGAATTTTTTCTGATTTATTTACAAATATAAAAAAAGATGAGTACAATCCTTGCATTGTTATTGATGAAAATGTTGATAAAGTAATAGATTTTAGTTGTATAAATCTTTCTTATTTAGATGGCAATAAATTTATAAAAAATGATTCCATATCTCAAATAATTGAAGATTACTATAAAACTAAAGACTTTAAAGAAAGAGTTCACCAAAGAACTGCTGATTTAAGAAAAAGTATTTCTATAAAATTAGAAAGACTATATCATAAACAGAAGAAAATTGAAAAAGAATTAAGAGATGCTGACAATGCAGATGAATTTAAAGTTAAAGGCGAGCTACTTACTTCTTATATTTATATGATACAAAAGGGCATGGAAAGCGTTGAAGTTGCCAACTTCTATGATCCAAATTATTCAAACATAAGAATAGCCCTTAATAAAAACTTAACACCTTCTGAGAATGCTCAAAAATATTTCAAAAAATATAATAAATTAAAAACTGCAAAAATAGAGTTAACTTCTCAAATTGCAATTTGTAATGAAGAAATTGAGTACTTAGAAAATATTATGCTTGGTATTGAAAACTGTGAGAATCTAGAAGAGTTAAATGATATTAAAGATGAATTAATCAAACTTGGATATGCTAAAGCACCTTTTAGATATAAGGCTAAAAAAGATATAGATCCTACAACAAAACCTAATCAGTTTACATCTTCTGATGGTTTTAAAATTTTAGTTGGTAAAAACAACAAACAAAATGATTATTTAACCTTAAGAATTGCAGACCCTGAAGATTTATGGATGCATACTAAAAATATTCCTGGTTCTCATGTTATTATAAAATGTGCTGGAAAAGAAGTTCCTGATAACACTTTGCTAGAAGCTGCAACACTTGCTGCTTACTTTAGTAAAGCAAGATTATCTTCTCAAGTTCCAGTTGATTATACTATGAAAAAACATGTTAAAAAACCTAGTGGTTCAAAACCTGGTATGGTTATTTATGAAACTAATAGTACAATTTATGTTACTCCAACAGAAGAACTTGTTGTTAAGTTGAAAAATAATAAATAAAGTTATATTTTTAAAGGTAATAAACATTAATTTGTTCATTACCTTTTATTTTATAATTTATATTTTATTTTTTGTAAATTTTTCAATTTTATCATAATTATGTACTAATTTCAAATATTTATATATACATATAATATTTACAAAAATATTACAATATTATATATTTTATATTGTAATATTTTTATTAATTATAATTTTATACAAATATAATTATAATTCGATAAAATTTTTAAAATTATCTTAATATAGGGGGAATTTATGAAAAAAATAACACAATCATTTCTTGCTGTATCACTTTCAACTGCCATACTTTTTCAAAACATGGTAATTGTAAGTAATGCCGAAGAAATAAAAGAAAAAAACACTTATATTGATAGCCAATCTTCCCAAGTTAAGGATTGCGCTATACAACCAGATCCTGAAACTATTCCTCATCGCAGCATGGGAGAGACATCTTCAGTTTATTCTTATAGTAATTCTTTATCAAACTTAGAAACAAAAACTTTAACTAAATCTAGCTATATAGGAATAGGAAAAGTTACTTCAAACGACCCACTAAATGTAAGAACAGGTCCATCAACATCTTATAGCATTATAGGAACATTAAAAAATGGAGATCAAGTAAACATATTAGGTAGAGATAGAAATTGGTATAAAATATCAGCTAATAACCTAACTGGATATGTATCATCTTCTTACATCAAACTAAGTCCTTTAGAAAAAGGAATCGATGTTAGTAAGTGGAATGGTAATGTTGATTGGGACAAGGTTAAAGCTGATGGAATTGATTATGTAATAATCAGAGCTGGATACGGAAATTCCAATGTAGATCCTTACTTCAAATCTCATATAGAGGGTGCAAGTAAAGCCGGTCTAAAAATAGGAATATACTGGTTTAGTTATGCAACTTCTGTAGAAAAAGCTAAGGAAGAGGCTGCAAAATGTTTGGAGACAATAGCTCCATATAAAAACAAAATTTCTTACCCTGTATTCTACGATTTTGAATACGCAAGTGTTGATTATGCTACAAAAATGGGTGTAAAAATAACTAAAGACTTATCATCTAAGATGGCCCATGTATTTTTAAATGAAATAAAAAATGCAGGATATATAAACGGTATTTATACAAATAAAGATTTTGGTGATAGATACTTTGATGAAGATATTCTCTATAACAACTATTTATGGGTAGCACAATATGCTTCTACATGTACATATCCAAGACCATATATGATGTGGCAATTTACAGAAAAAGGAACTATAAATGGTATTGGTACGCCATCTAAGCCTGTATATTTTGATGTAAATTATACATACTTAAAACCTTATACTGATGAAATAATCAACGGAGTACCAGAAAGTAAAATTGATTTATCTTCTGCTACTGTAAATAGTATAGACTCTCAAACATACACGGGATCTTCTATTGAGCCAAGTGTTACTGTTACTTTAAACGGCAAAACTTTAAAGTTAAATGAAGATTATACTCTTACGTATTCAAACAATGTTAATGTAGGTAATGCTACTATTACTATTAATGGTATTGGTAATTATACTGGATCTAAAAAAGTCAATTTTAACATTGCTCCTAAAAAATTAGATATATCTTCTGCTACTGTAAATAGTATAGGATCTAAAACATATACTGGAGCATCAATTAAACCAAGTGTTACCGTTACTTTAAATAATAAAACTTTAAAATTAAATAAAGATTATAATGTTTCTTATTCAAATAATAAAAATATTGGTACTGCTAAGATATTAATAAAAGGTATTGGTGAGTATGAAGGTGAAAAAACTGTAACTTTTAATATTATACCTCCAAAGGTTACAAACTTGAAATCATCTAAAAGAACTTATAACTCTATAACTTTATCTTGGGATAAAATTGATAATGTTACTGGTTATAAAGTTTACAGATATGATGTAAAAACTGAATCTTATAAATTAATAAAAACTATATCAGATGCATCTACTACATCTTATACTAATAGTAAGTTAACATCGGCTACTAAATACTTATATAAGGTTAGATCATATAAAATAGTAAATAATAAGACTCATAATGGTGATTATTCATCATCATTGGCTGCAACTACAAAGCCACCTACTCCAACTGTTAAATTGACTAGTCCTTCAACTAAAAAAATAAAGTTAACTTGGACTAATATAAGTTCAAGAACTACAGGATACAATATTTATATGGCAACTTCAAAAAATGGTACTTATAAAAATATTGGATCTACTTCAAAGAAAAGTTTCACAAAAGGAAGCTTAAAAAAAGGAAAAACTTATTATTTTAAAGTTCGAGCATACAGAACAATCGACGGCAAAAAAGTTTATAGTTCATATAGTTCAATCAAATCAATTAAATGCAAATAATACTAAAAGAACCTGTCATCAAACAGGTTCTTTTTTTTATATAAACTTATATAACTTCCATACATTGAAAGAGTCTTTTGAAATTATTTACAGTTTTATCTCCCAAATGCACAGATTTACTTTTAACCTTATCATAAAACTCTTTTGCTGCCATAGTTTTATTATCTAAATAACTTATAGTAAATTTTGACTTATCTTCTTCACTAATAAGACTTTCAACAAATTCAGCATATTTGTATATATCCCTATCCTTATTATCATATACTTCTTTGCAATTAACAAAAAATATATCTTGATTAATTTTTAAATTAAGATTATAAATAAGTTTTTCACATTCTACAAAGCCTGCTTTATCATAATCTAGTATTACTTTAAAATTACATCCCCATCCAATCAAAACAGATACTATTACATTGACATTTCCAGCTCCCACAGCTGGTATTATATACGGCATTTTATCATCTGGCACATCTAAATAATATAGCATGGCCGTATAGTACATATAATCTGTTATTCCCTCTGTTACAATATTTAACTTTTCTCCTTGTGGTCCAATATTAAACCGCAAATCTGCTCCTATTGCTTGCACAAGTGGACTTAAGGTTTCTCTTTTAGAAACACTATTTAATTTATTATCATAAGCAGTATTATAAATATTTGTATGACCCTTTTCATCTTTTTCTATAGCTCTAATATTTATAATATTATTAGAGTCTATCATATATGGCGAATGTGTAGAATAAACTACTTGATTATCATTTTTACATAAATCATAAAATAATCTCAGTAACTCTCTTTGAGCATTTACATGAAGATATACTCCTGGCTCATCTAATAAAAATATAACATTTGAATCTTTAAGATCATTTGCCAAAATATCTATAAATAAATTTAAATACCATCTAAGCCCATTACTTCTCTCTCTTATATTAGTTGTATTTTCGTTGGTTTTTACAAGAACTCTAAATAAATCATTTTTAAATAATACCTTAATTTGAACATTTTCTTCCTCATAAAATTCATTAAATTTTTTTTGAATATTAAACTTAACCTTTTCTTTAACCTTATTTCTGCATAGTTCTAGTTGATTTTCATCTTCATTTTCCATAGCTAATAAAAATTCTTGAGTGCTAATTTCACTGGCCAGTAAAAATTTATATAATGTCCCTTTTCTATCTTTTATTTGTTTTTTTACTTCTTCAAACTGATACTCACTTTGTAATTCATCTTCATTTTTTCTATGATAAATCACAGGCAATAAAGAGTATTTTTTTCTTATTTTACTTTTCACAATTTCTAAATGCCTTATTAGTGTATATCGTTTTTCATCATATAATAAGTTTATTGTATTATTATCAAAATTATTTTCTTCATTATTAAAATTTTCTTCTTCACTAACACAGGTATAATCCTCTCCGTAAGAATTTAGTATATACAATAATCTATTTAATATTTTTTTATATTTAATCCAAATGATGCTATCTATATTTTCCATAGCTTTAATATAATCAATAATTTCACTAAAAAATTCACCATCCATACTGTCATAATAATTTTCTTTCAAGTATGGTATTAATTCTTTTTTTAAGTATGAAATTGATTTAATTAATTCTATATCTTCACTGAATAGTCTTGAGAAACCTCCTTTAAACTCTATTTCTTTATCTTTAAAAAAATAAAAATAAGTATAATCTTCATTCAAATTTTTAAACTCTTTTAGTAAGGATATTTCTTTTTTCGTAAATTTAAGTTCAACAGTTAAAGATAATTTTTCCTCTGATGAACCATTATTATACTTATAAAATTCATCTAAAATATAGTGACTAAAAGAAATTCCTCCTAGGATTTCAAGTACATTACTTTTGCCACTATCATTTTTACCTATCAATGCAGTGACATCATCTTCTAATAGTAAAGTATTTTTCTGTGTTCCTATAGATTTGTAATTATTAATTATTACACTTGATATCCTCATTCAATTCACGCCCCAATTTAATCTTCTATAAATTATATTACTATAATTATAAAAAAAATCACAAACTATATCAGTATACAATTTGTGATTTGTTATTAGATAATTATTCTGTACTTGCAATCTCTCCAATAGGAGCAACTTCTTCTTTTCTAAAGTCATTATGATTTATTAATCTATTAATAATTATGCCAACTAAAGCCGCTAAACTTAATCCTGTTAATTTAGCATTAGTAGCTATTGGAATTCCTATTTCTATTCCTGCAAAATGTTTAATATAGCAAGTTGTAAGTCCTATTGCTAATATTATTATCATAACTGATAAATTTCCGCTTTCTTTATAACATTTACTATCTCTTATTGTTTTTACTCCTATGAAAGTTATCATTGAGAATAAATAAATACTTATTCCTCCCATTACAGCTGAAGGAATACATTGTAATGCTACTCCAAATTTGCCTACACAAGAAATTACTATAGCAAATATTGCTGTAAGTCTTAATAATTTAGGGTCATAATTTTTAGTTATAGCTAGCAGTGCTGTATTTTCCCCATAAGTAGTATTTGCTGGACCACCTATAATACCTGCAAATAAAGTTGCTATTCCATCTCCTAGTAAGGTTTTATGAAGTCCTGGGTTTTGCAAAAAGTTTTTGCCTACTACTGCTCCATTTGTTGTTATATCTCCAACATGTTCCATAAATACTGCTAACACTACTGGGGCTATAATAACTACTGCTTGTAATGAGAACTTAGGCGCACTAAAGTTTGGGATTGCAAAGTAACTTGCTTGACTTACTGCACTAAAATCTGCTATTCCTGCAAATTTACTTGTTAATATTCCTATAAATATAGCTATTATTACGCTAAATTGTCTAATACTTCCTTTTCCAAACTTATTTATCCCAACAGCAACACTTAACGTTATTAATGCTACTATTATATTATTCATTGCCATATCTACAGCAGTTGGAATTAAATTTAGTCCAATTACCATTATCATAGCTCCTGTAACTTGCGGTGGAAAATATTTTGTTACCTTCTCTGGACCAACTACTTTAACTATAATAGACATTATTATATATATAAGCCCTGCCACAATTATACCACCTTGGGCATATCTCAAATCTCCATTAAAAGCATTTGATACTTGATTTATTGCTGATATAAAAGCAAAACTTGATCCTAAAAATACTGGAACTTTAAAATCTGTACATTTATGAAATAATAAAGTCCCCACACCTGCACAAAATATAGCTACTGACGGGTCAAAACCTGTAAGTAGTGGAACTAATACAGTAGCCCCAAACATTGCTAGCAAATGCTGAATTGATAAAATGATCTTTTTCATTTTAATTCCCCCTAAAATTTTAATTCCCTATTATTAAACCTTACTCTTCTATACTAACTGAATCTTCATTATCACATTCAATTAATTTAACTGATATGATTTCGCTTTTTGATGTTGGTACATTTTTACCAACATAATCTGCTCTAATAGGTAATTCTCTATGTCCTCTATCCACTAAAACAGCTAATTGTATAGATTTAGGTCTTCCAACATCCATAAGTGCATTTAAAGCTGATCTTACTGTTCTTCCTGTGTATAGTACATCATCAACTAATACTACTGTCTTATCAGTAATATCAAAATCTATTTTTGTTGAATTAACAACTGGATCTATTTGCTTTTCACTTAAATCATCTCTGTAAAGAGTTATATCCATCTCTCCTGTTAATATTTTTTGCCCCTCTATAGCTTCTATTTTGTTTGCTATTCTACTGGCAACTGGAATCCCTCTAGTTTTAATTCCTATAAGTACTACATTTTCAATTCCTTTGTTTCTTTCTATTATTTCATGACTTATTCTTGTTATTGCTCTTCCTATTGCTTTATCATCCATTATTTTTGCTTTTTGCATAAGATTCCTCCTAAATTTTGTATTTAGATAAATTTATTAAATACCATATAAGTTTATAGATTTTAGTATTCATAAAAAAAACTTCTTATCCTAAGACAAGAAGTTAGCATTTTTGCACATAAAAACTATTGTTACATGCCTTATGATATCTCTGTATCACTTTAAAGGTATTTAATTACTTTTGAAATATCATTATATATAAATAATATATTTTTTTCAAGGGTAATTTTAAGTATACACTTTACATTTGTTTTTCTCACTATTTTATTCTATTAATTATCTTTTGGAAATATTCCGGAAGTTCCGAGTTAAATTCCACATATTCATTTTTGCTTGGATGTATAAATCCTAATTTTTTAGCATGTAGCGTTTGGCCCGATACTTTTAGTTTGTTAGTTTTTGGTCCATAAAGAGGATCTCCCAATAAAGGATGGTTTAGAGATGCTGCATGAACTCTAATTTGATGAGTTCTACCAGTTTCTAATGTAGCTCTTACTAAAGTATAGTTTTCAAACCTTTCTATTACTTCAAAGTGAGTTACTGCTCTTTTTCCTTCTTTTACTATAGCCATTTTTAATCTATCCTTTGGATTTCTTCCTAAAGGCCTGTCTACAGTTATTTTATCTTCTTTCATTACTCCGTGACAAATAAACTCGTACTCTCTAGTTATAGAGTGATCTTTTAATTGCTCTGCTAAAGAATTGTGAGCATTATTATTCTTTGCTATCATTAAAAGTCCTGATGTATCTTTGTCTATTCTATGAACTATACCAGGTCTTATTACACCATTTATTGATGATAAATTTTCTTTGCAATGATATAAAATAGCATTTACTAAAGTATTATCATAATTACCCGGTGCTGGATGTACCACCATATTTTGAGGTTTGTTTACTATTAATATATCATCATCTTCATAAACTATATCTATTGGTATATTTTGTGGTACAATTTCCAACAATTTTGGTGCTGGAATTTCAATTACTACTTTATCTTCTTCTTTAACTAAGTATTTTGCTTTTTCAACTTTATCATTAACTTTAACTTTTTTATCCTTAATAATCTTTTGTATATAACTTCTAGACATATCTCCCAGTTGACTAGATAAATATACGTCCAATCTATCTCCTTCTTCTTCCTCAAGGACTAAGAATTCTCTTACTTCATCCATTATTTCACCTATCTTTCTACTCTTTGCTTGTAATAATATACAAACATAAAAGGATTGTTCCAACAACTACAAAACAATCTGCTAAATTAAATACATAACTCCAGATTATATGAAAATCTAAATAATCTACTACAAATCCTAACCTAACTCTATCTATTAAGTTTCCAATAGCTCCAGATATAACTAGTAATATACCTATTTTACCTAAATTATTCACTTTTTTACTATGTAAATAATATAAACCAAAACAAGATGCAACTGCTGCAACTAATATAAATATACTTTGATTATTTTGTAGCATCCCAAAAGCTGCGCCTCTATTTTCCACATATGTTAAGCTAAATATATTATTAATTACAGGAATACTATTTAATTCTTTTAAATAGTTTAATGCCCAATATTTTATAATCTGGTCTAATCCAATTAATATAGCTATAATTATTTCATACATTTTCATATCCTCCTAAACAAGTCTCATCTTATTTATTATACAAAAAAAGTATCTTTAAAGAAACTTTTTTCTAAAAGATACTTTTTATTAAAATTTATTATTTAATTATTTGTATTTACTTCTAAATGATCTATTAATTCAGATATGGTTACAAATTTATATCCTTTTTGTAGTAAATCAGGAATAATTATATCAAGTGCCTCTATTGTTTGAGATTTAGGAGTTCTAAGTTTATTATAATCATGAAGAAGTATTATACATCCATTTTTTATGCCATCTTCTATGGTTTTTATAATAGAATTCACTCCTGGACTAGACCAATCCCTAGCATCTACATAAGACCATAAAACTATATTCATATCTTTTTGTTTAACTATTTCACACATATCTCTGCTAATAGCTCTATAAGGTGGTCTAAAAGTTTTTGGGTATACTCCTGTAACAGATTTTACTGCTTCTTGAGTATCTCCTATTTCTTTTTTTATCTTATTGTAGCCATTTTTTGATACATTTATATGAGTGTAAGTATGATTTCCTATCTCATGGCCTTCTTCATACTCTCTTTTTATAATTTTTTTATTATATTGGACTTTTTCTCCTATTACATAAAAAGTTGCCTTAACATTATATTTTTTTAAAATGTCTAGTATTTGTGGAGTAAAATCTTCATCTGGTCCATCATCAAAAGTAAGAGCTACTATTTTTTCATTTTTATTTCCGTATTTTATTATTAAGTCTTCGTAATCCTCATATGAAGACTGTAAAGATCCTGTTTCTACATCTTTATTGGAATAGTTTTTAATACTTATTCCCATTAAGGCTATTGTACTTAAAATCAATATATAAATTACTTTTCTCATACAAAATGCTCCTTACTTTTTAACTAATTATTGTTCTATATCACCATCTAAACCATTCTTATTTAAGTCAGTTAAATTTTTAATATATTCGCTGTAATACATATCATTGTAAGAATTGAGAGGATTTTTATCCATACTTTCACTTTCATCTGGTGATGTAACTATTTCTTTTGCACATGTGGCACAAAGAGTTGTTTCTGGTATTATATCTAATCTATCTTTTTCTATTTTTTTATGACAGTTAGTGCATATACCGTAACTTCCATCTGATATTTTATCAAGAGCTTCATTTATTTCATTTAGTACGTATTTTTCATGACTTATTAAACTACTATCCATATCATGCATATATACATCTGTTCCTATATCTCCTATATGATTATCATAGCTTGATAACTCACCAGTGCTATATTTTTCACTAGTATGTTTAGTAATATCTCCAAACAAAGTATTATCTTCCATTTCACTTATAGTTTTATTAATTTTATCTTTTTCTTTTTCTAATTTTTTTCTATAATCCATAAAGTCACCTCATTTATTATCTATATTCTTGTACTATATTTAATAATTTTGCTATGTATCTTCCTATAAAAGGTAAGTTTACCCAACTAATTAGTAATGCAATTACTAATGCAGCAAGTATACTAAATCCAATAGCTTGACCAAATCCTTTGCCAAGTCCTGCTATAAAATTAATAATAAACAATCGTCTTTTACTATCTGTCAAATACATATAATCCCTAATTCTGCTTCTTTCAATTATTATTATTAGTTTTTCTAAATATCTTTTTATAATACCCAATTCTTTTTTCGAATCATAACTTAAATCCATTCCATGGACTAATCTGTCTATATCTTCTATACTTACATATTCCTCATTATCTTTTTTACATCTATCTGTATATGAAGCTTCTACAACTTTTTCTATGTCTAAGTATTTTTCATTCTCTACTTTGTTATTTACATCTTTATTTTTAATTTTTTTTAACTTATCTGCAGATATACGAGTGGTAAACTTCATCATTCCACATCCTTTTAAAAGTACTCTTGTAAGATTTAGTATATGGAAAAAAACTATAAAAATACAAAAGGAAAGACTAAGTTATTTTACTTCCTTAGTCTTTCCTTTTTTACTTTAATTATTTCTTCAATTTATAAATTATAATGCTCTTAACATTTTTAATACTATATCTTTTGAATTTTCAGCAGCTTCTACAACAAACTCATCATAAGTTACATCAGCACTTCCATCCGCTTTATCAGACATTGCTCTTATTATAACAAAAGGTATGTTGTTTAAATAACAAGCATGAGCTATAGCTCCACCTTCCATTTCTCCACAGTAAGCTTTAAAATCATTTTCTAATTCTTCTTTTAATTCTTTTGATGATATGAATATATCACCAGTAGCAACTCTACCTTTAACTATTTTAAATCCTTTGTCTTTTACTTGATCTAAAGATGATTCATAAGCTGCATTTATAAGTATTTCATTAGCTTCAAATACTGAGTTTTCCATTTGAGGTATTTGTCCTTTAGCATATCCAAAAGCTGTCGCATCCACATCATATTGTATAGCTTCTGTTGATATTACTATATCATTTACATCTAAAGATGAATGTATAGCTCCAGCTACACCTGTATTAACTACAGCATCCACATTAAATTCACTTATTAATATTTGAGCACATAGCGCTGAATTTACTTTACCTATTCCACATTGTACTAAAACTATATCTTTTCCTTCTAGTTTTCCTTCATAAAATTTTAAACTAGCTTTTTCCACAGTTTTTTCTATATCCATTAAACTTCTTAAAGTGCTAACTTCAAGTTCCATTGCACCTATTATTCCTATTTTATTCATAATGCCTCCTACTATTTATATATAAATAATAAATTTTTATCATTAAAAAACCGCTCTAAAATTAGAACGGATATTTTAAAATTCAATATTTTAATAATATGTTTTATAAGTCAATTTGTCAAGAAGTTAAATCTATATAACTGCAACAAGTACTGCACCTTCAGATGTATAAACACCCATAGAAGGTCCAACTTCCATTATATGAACTTCTTCAAATTTATGATGATTTTCTAAAACTTCTTTAATTTTTAAAGCTTTCTCTGGGCAGTTAGCATGTCCTATTGCAAGTTTTGTTTTACTTGTTTTATCCATATTATCTTTTATATAATCTATAACTTTATTAATAGAGTTTTTATCTCCTCTAGCCTTATCTATTGGCTTAACTAATCCATCTGCTATATGAATAATAGCTTTTAAGTTTAGAGCTCCTATTATTTTCCCTGCTATGGCATTTATTCTTCCACCCTTAATTGCATTTTCTAAAGTGTGTAAAGCTCCATAAAATACTAATTCATTTTTTAATTTTTCAATAGTATTTATTATTTCATCCATATCTTTATCTTCATTTATCATATCTGCAACTTTTGACACTAATAGTGCTTGACCTATTGAGCCAGTAGTTGAATCTATTATTTCTATTCTCTTTTTATTTCCGTATTCTTCTTCATACATATTTTTTGCAAGTATTGCACTATTATAGATTCCAGATAATTTACTTGTTAAACATAGTACTATAATATTGTCCTCCTCACAATCAAATGCATCTAAGAATTGATTAGGAGATGGACATGATGTTTTTGGTAACTCTTTATAATCTCTCATCATTTCATAAAATTGTGGTATAGTAATATCAGTTCTAGTTGAATAACTTTTATCATCAAATGAAACCATTACATCAACTATTTCAACTTTACCCTTTTCAATTATTTCTTGCGAAAGATCACAGCTACCATCTGTAATTAATTTTATATTTTTCATTCAAAATACCTCTCCTTAAACATTGTCATACTAGTCGGTCATTTGACCGATTCATTAATTCTATTCTACCTTTTGTGTAGTATTTTGTCAATATCAATAGAATGAAAATGTTTTTTGTAGTTTGACAATAATTTTTGTGAACATTATAATAAAATGTATATAAGTATATTAGGAAGGATTAAACTATGAAATTAAATAGAGGAACAAAACAAAATCATAATATGAAAGAAAAGATTTTATTAGCTTCTATTGATTTAATGAGGAAAAATGGAATTAATAATACCTCTTTAGCTGATATAGCAAGGGAAGTTAATATAAGCAAAGGTACTTTATATTACCATTATTCATCTAAAGACGATATTATTTTTGATATAGCTGATAATCATTTAAACATAATTTCTAA
>JALFMW010000308.1 GCA_022782605.1 Clostridium sp.
TATATATGCTGGTATGGCTCAATTGGTAGAGCAGCTGACTTGTAATCAGCAGGTTGTAGGTTCGAGTCCTATTACCAGCTCCAGTAAAAAACTAGGTTTTATGACCTAGTTTTTTTGCGTTTAAAAGGATGTCACAAAAAATAACACCCTTAAACACACTATATACTTGAGCAACGGGATAAGTCTGAAGCGGTAGCGAAGACTTAGACGTTGGCGACATGAGCAAAGCGAATTTTTATATTTCCTTAAAACCTTCACCAAGAACTTCAAAAATATCACTTATAATAATGAAGGAATGAGGATCAATTCTTTTGACAAGTTTTCTAAGTGTAATTACTTGTTTTTTTGAAACAACAACAAGAAGGACATTTTTTTCATTTCCAGTATAAAGCCCTTGGCCTTTTAAAATTGTTGCTCCTCTTTGCAACTCATCGGTGATAGCATTTCCTATTTCCATATATTTATCAGAAATAATAGTAAAAGATGAAGATGTATTTATACCTTCAACCATGATATCGCTGACTTTAACTATAATATAAAGGGCAATGGCAGAATAAAGAGCGGTCTCAATATTTCTGCTGACTATTCCTGATAAAATAACTACACATCCATCAGCAAATCCCATAAGAGTTGGAATACTAAGAGATGGGAAAAATTTATGTAATAAAAGTGCAATTAAATCAGTTCCACCAGTACTTCCGTTTATTCTAAAAATAAGTCCTAAAGAAACTCCCAAAATTATTCCACCAGATATGGCAGATAATAAAACATCATTGGTAACTTCAATAGAGGATAAGTTTTCTGTTATTTTTAATGAGGCTGTAAGAAATATGATTCCCAGCAATGTCTTAGAGCCTTCTTTTTTACCGAGAATTCTAAAAGCAAATAAAAATAAAGGAATATCAAAAGCAATATTTATAATCCAGATGGGAATGCCAGTTAAAGTATTAATAATTATTGAAACACCAGTAAGCCCACCGGGAGCAATATTATGAGGATTTAAAAACATATTTATGGAAATACCCATGAGTAAACATCCAATCATGAGAGTAATAACTTCATTGAGTTTTAATGATGATTTCATTTTTCAACACCTTTCAGAGACATTTTTTATAAGTTTAACCAAGAAAATTGAATATTATGTGAGAGGAGTATAAATTAAAGATAAAGTTCTAGAATGGCCTTATTTTGAATAATTAATTATATGATAATAATTGGGGGGATAATATGTTTTTGAAATCAAAGCAAAATAGAAATTACGTATTTATTTTTTCATTAATATTGACTGCCATAGTAGTATCTGTGGGAATTTTACTTCCAGAAAAATTTAACTACATATCTACAAAACTATTTAATGTACTTATAGATAAATTTAGTCCCATGTATTTATTGTTAATGCTGGGAATTTTCATATTTTCTTTGTACTTGGCATTTAGCAAGTATGGCGATATAAAACTGGGAAGGGAAAATGATAAGCCGGAATTTAGCAATGTGGTTTGGTTTTCCATGTTGTTTGGAGCAGGAATGGGAATTGGACTTGTTTTCTTTGGAGCATGGGAGCCTTTGTGTCACTATGTACATCCCTTAATAGGAGAGCCGGGAAGTGAGACAGCTGTGAGATTTGCCATACAGCAGTCCTTTATACATTGGGGATTTATACCTTGGTCAGCATATGCAATTATAGGATTGGCCTTGGGGTATTTTCAATATAGAAGGGGGAAGATAGGACTTATTAGCTCAACTATAGATCCTGTTTTGGGAAATATAAAAGGAAAGAAAATTATCAAATTAGTAGTAGATGTTTTAGCTGTATTCATTACAATTATAGGAGTTGCAGCATCTCTAGGACTTGGTACCATGGAGATAGGTGGAGGACTTCAATATATATTTAATGTGAACAATACTATTAAACTTCAACTTTTAATTATAGTTTTTATTTGTTTTATTTACATATGGACAGCTGTTAGTGGTTTGGACAATGGTATGAAAAAATTATCTAATATTAACTTGGCATTGGCTTCAGTTTTGTTTATAGGCTGCTTTTTTATAGGTCCTAGTGCAGAAATAATTAATACTTTCATAAATGGTATGGGGGATTATATAAATTATTTTGTGTCTCAGAGTTTGTTTATAAATCCAGTCAGTGATAATGATTGGGTATATAGATGGAGGATTTTTTACTGGGCCTACTCCATATCTTGGACACCATTTGTTGGTGTGTTTATTGCTAGAATTTCTAAGGGAAGAACTATTAGGGAGTTTGTTTTAGGTGTTATAGTAATTCCTTCTATTATATGTATGGCTTGGTTTACTATATTTGGAATGATGGGCATGGAGCTTGGTTTGGATTTTGCTAAGGATGCCATAGGATGTACGGAGACCACTTTGTTTATGGTACTTTCTAATTATAAATATGGTGTGCTTTTCTCCATTATTTCCATTATTCTATTGTTTACTTTCTTTATAACTTCAGCAAATTCAGCTATTTATGTGCTTGGTATGTTTACTTCTAGAGGTGATTTGAATCCTAAGAATAGAAATAAGATTGTATGGGGAATTGCCCAAGGTCTTTTTGCTATGGTGTTTATTACTCTTGGTGGATTGCAGATTTTGCAGAGGTTTGCCATAGTGGTGTCTTTTCCTTTTTCATTGGTGATTGTGGTGATTATGGTGTCGCTGATGAGGGAGCTTAAGAAGGAGAAG
>JALFMW010000317.1 GCA_022782605.1 Clostridium sp.
TCTTTTAGACCTAATGCACGTGAAAATTATAAAGAATTACTTACTTTATGCAAGGAGCATAATGTGAGAATTATTTTAGGAAGTGATGCTCATATATGTTATCAAGTTGGAATACTTGATGATGCAGAGCGATTAATAGAAGAATTTGATTTTCCAAAAGAATTAGTTATTAACTATCATGAAGATCAAATAATTGAATTTTTTGAATTAAATAAATAAAAATATATTAAGTCCTATACAATGAAAATGATATGCTCCTTTTATAGTAATGCTTTTTTATTTTAACTGTCTACTATAAAGGTAGCATATCACATCCTTGTTGGGATAATTTTATAAAATAGAAATAAAATTTAATTTGGATCTATATTTTCAAACTTGAACTTTTCATCAATTCTAGGAGTAAATCCTCCTCTAAGATGATTTTTATTTTTAAGAATAAATTTTATAAAGAAGTACATTCCTATTAAAAATAAAATTAAGCCACTTATAATTGAAGTTGTGGCATCAGAACTTGTAATAGGACTAGAATCAACAGGAGCATTTATATCTATTTGAGGTAAGAATGCTAATAAATTATTAAAAAAATGTACAGTCATTGGAATTAATATATTTTTATATTTTATATATAAAATGCAACAAGCAATACCGAATAAAAAAGCACCAATAATAGCTAATTCTATGTGTAGCAATCCAAATACTAAAGAAGATATAATCATTCCTAAATAAATATTAAATTTTCTACTGATTCTTTTGAAGATAATTGCTCTAAAAAATAATTCTTCCATTAAGGGAGCACCAATTACTGTAATTAACATGGAAATAAATAAGCCACCATATGTGGAAACTTCATCAACAGAAGATTCAGATAAAAGATTATTTAACATATCAGGAAAAGCAAAATATATAATTCCTATTAATAATAAACTAAGTCCCATAGAAAGGCATAGTTGAGTAGCTACAACTCCAGCAATTTCTCTAATATTTATTTTCATAAAATAATCTTTAATTAATAGAAACAATTTATTTTTATTAACTCTAAATTTATAAAGAAGTACTAAAATAAATAAAGTTGTAGAAATTAAAGATAATAAATTATTATTATTTAATAAATCAACATCTCCAATAATATATACACTTATAATTACAATTGCCATGGTGAAAATGTACCAAAATACTGCAGAGCCAATTTTAATGTCATTAAATTCTTTTGTGAAATCCAACATATTACTCCTCCCTGTATTTATATATTAATAATTCATAATAAATTCATACTAACACTATATAATTATTTATTATAAAAATAAGAAAAATACACAAAATCAATATAAATATAAAAATATAGTATCAGAAACATTGACAAAATACTGTATTAATTTTACTATTTTATATAAGTCACTTTATAACTTTATAATATTATATTTAATATGAAAGTTTAATATGATGGGTATATATAATAATAAATATAGAAAAATTATTTAGGAGATATCTTATGAAAGAAAAAAAACCTCAAAAAAAATCATGGTTATATTATTATGGGATAATACTTCTTTTACTAGTAGTGCTTAATTCTGTGGTATTCCCTGCATTCTATAAAATGAGTGGGAAAGTAGAAGAAGTAGACTACGGAACATTCCTTACAATGGTTGATGAAGGAAAAGTAAACCAAGTAGATATTGAAAGTTCGAAACAAATTACTTTCAACACAAAGGAAGATAAGTCAAAAATTTATATAACTGGACAAGTAAATGATCCTGAATTGGTTGATCGTTTATATAAGGCGGATGTTAAATTTGGACAAGAAATACCTCAAGATGATTCACCTATTGTAGATTTTATTTTGTATTGGATATTACCAACTATACTGATGATAGCTGTATTTAACTTTATGATGAAGAAAATGGGCAATAGAATTGGTGGAAGAGGTAATATGATGCAATTTGGTAAGAGTAATGCCAAAATTTATGTAGAAGCTCAAACAGGTAAAACTTTTGCAGATGTTGCAGGACAAGATGAGGCGAAAGAATCATTAACTGAAATAGTTGACTTCCTACATAACCCTAAAAAGTATGAAGAAATAGGAGCGTCAATGCCAAAAGGAGCTCTACTTGTTGGACCTCCAGGTACAGGTAAAACTCTACTTGCTAAAGCAGTTGCAGGGGAAGCAAAAGTACCATTTTTCTCAATCTCAGGTTCTGAGTTTGTGGAAATGTTCGTTGGTATGGGTGCTGCAAAAGTTAGGGATTTATTTAAACAAGCTCAAGAAAAAGCCCCATGTATCGTATTTATAGATGAAATAGATACTATAGGTAAAAAACGTGATGGTGGCGGAATGGGTGGTAATGATGAAAGAGAACAAACTCTTAATCAGTTACTTACTGAAATGGATGGATTTGATGGTAAAAAAGGTGTTGTAATACTTGCAGCAACTAATAGACCAGAATCTCTAGATAAAGCTTTACTTAGACCAGGACGTTTTGACAGAAGAGTTCCAGTAGAACTTCCTGATTTAAAAGGTAGAGAAGACATTTTAAAAGTTCATGCTAAGAAAGTTAAAATGGATGAAAATGTTGATTTTAATGGAATAGCAAGAGCAACAGCTGGAGCTAGTGGTGCTGAACTTGCAAATATAGTAAATGAAGCAGCTCTTAGAGCAGTTAGAATGGGTAGACATAAAGCTACTCAAGCTGACTTAGAAGAGTCTGTAGAAGTAATAATTGCAGGATATCAAAGAAAAGCTGCTGTAATTTCACCAAGAGAAAAGAAAATAGTAGCTTATCATGAAATAGGACATGCATTAGTTGCAGCAAAACAAACAGAATCTGCACCAGTGCATAAAATTACGATTATACCTCGTACATCTGGAGCGCTAGGATATACTATGCAAGTAGAAGAAGGCGAAAGAGTACTTATGTCTAAGGAAGAAGCCTTCAATAAAATAGCAACATTTACAGGTGGTCGTGCTGCTGAAGAAATAGTATTTAATTCATTCACAACAGGAGCATCTAATGATATAGAGCAGGCAACAAGAATAGCTAGAGCTATGGTTACTCGTTACGGAATGAGTGAAGAATTTGATATGATGGCTTTAGAAACAGTAACAAATCAATATTTAGGTGGAGATGCATCATTAATGTGTTCTCCAGAAGCATCAGCTAAAATTGACAAAGAAGTTTTAAATATAATAAAATCTGCTCATGATAAAGCAAGAAAAATACTTGAAGAAAATATTGATAAATTACATGAGCTTTCTGAGTTCTTATTAGAAAAAGAAACTATTACAGGTGAAGAGTTTATGGAAATATTAAATGGAAAACCTGTTGATGAAGTTAAGAAAGAGCATGACTCTAAAGAAGAAGCTAGAAAAGAAGCAGAAAAAATTGAAGCTGAAGAAATAAAAGAGCAAGAAAGAAAAGCGCTAGAACAACAAAAGCGTATAGAAGAAGAACTTCTAAAAGTAGATGAAAATATTCAACTAAATGAAGATAGTGAAGAAAAACAATAGTGAATTAGTAAGGCGCCAACATAGTTAGTTGGCGCTTTATTTTTTAAAAATTTTTATAAGTTTGAAAAAGTTGAACAAAAATATTCAATATTTTCAAATTAAATTCAACATTGTATAATTTATAATAAAAAAATAATAATACTAATAAATTTATAAGATGATTACTGGAGGATTAACTAATTGAAAAGTATTACCTTTGGATATTTGTTAGATAAATTATTATATTTATCAAGACAAAAAAAGACTGCCTTAGCAAAAACGTTGGGATATGATATCTCATATATAAGTAAATGGACTAGTGGTAAAAATTTGCCCATTCCTAAAAATATAAATTCTATTTGTGAAATGACTTCTAAATTCATAGTGAATTCTACTTCTCAAGAGGATATAAAAAATATAAAAGAGTATTTTGAAATAAATGAAAATCTAAATAGTAAAAAAGAGTTAGAGGTATATTTAGAAGAACTTTTAAGAGAATCTTATGCTTATACAGCTAAAAAGAGTGTTTCAATTAAAACAAAAGAAGTTTACTGGGAAGATGACTGTAATAGTGTGATACATGTAAATCCACGACTTAGAAAACCATATTTAGACAAAGAGATAGAAAAGTACATAAATAAGTCTAATAAACTAAATTTGATTTTATGTGCTAATTTAAATAAATTATGTGAGAATGATAAGATTAGCATAGCAGATATAAAAAAAGAGTTATTTAGTAAATATAACAATATTGAGCCTAAAGTTAAAATAATGCTTGGATTTGATGGAGATAATGATGATATTGTTTTTAATACAATTATGATTATTAATATGATAAGTATACATCCAAATATGGATTTTGAAATTTATAATTGTCAAGTAGATTCAAACTCTATTATATCTGTGGTGAGAGATTTAGTATTATACACAGCTAATTTTACTAAGGATAAACGCTGCTTGCTTTCAACTACATCAATGGATAAATCAGCTGTGGAAGATATGTATTATAGTTTAGAAACAATACTTAAGAATCAAGGTAATCCTATTTTTGAAAAAAAGAAACTAATTAATATAATAAAAGAAAAAACATATACACAATACTTTATGACACAAGATTTAAGATGGTTGATTGGCTCCATAAGTGAATTGTTTATGCCGCCAGATTTGTTTATGGAGGTAGCAAATTCTTTATTTGATGACTCTAAAATGCTAGAAGAGATAAGTAAGATTAATATAGTATTACAAAATATAACTTATAAATCAAAAATAAAAGTGTTAATTTATGCATCAGAATTAAAAAAATATATATCTTCAGGA
>JALFMW010000340.1 GCA_022782605.1 Clostridium sp.
AGCTCCTGTAGTAAGTATATATTGTGTTTGTAGTTTTCCTGTATCTATACCAATTTCATTGTATTCATTTTTAACAAAAGAAACTGCACTTTGGCTAATCATAGCATCTGGTAAATTAATTAATTGATTATTCATTTCTTTAATTAAATTATTTTTTTGTTTTTTGGGCATAGATTGTAACATTGCAAACATATCCATATTTTCTAAATTTTGATTTGCATTAGATATAGACATATTAGAAGTCATATTATTTTTCATTTGTTGTTGAATCATTTTTGCTGATTCATCATCACTTTCTAGTCCATACACTATTAATTCTGGTTTACCAAGTATATTATCTAATTTTTTTATTATATCTTTATCTTTAGTATTTAATAAATATATTTCCTCATCACTTAATGCCGGATAGGAGTCTTTGTATTTATTATACTCCTCATCGCTTAACGAATTCTTATTTAATAACTTATAATTATTTAGTATAGTATTTTTATTTTTATCACTTAAAAATATAAAAAGTTTATCCATTTCAGATTTTCTTATTACTTCAGGAACAGAATTTTCTATACCACTTTGTTGTATTCCTATATTAATAATATTTGAAGTATAAGTAGGTAAAGATAATTCACAACTTGCTTGACCTGCTAAAAGTAATATAATTATAAAAATTATAAAACTTGAATTTCTTAAATGCTTAAATATCTTTAACATCTTTTCTCCCTTTCTTTATTTTTATGATTTTATTTTTCCAACTGCAATTCTTCTATAACATTACAAAGTTTATTAAATAGGCGAATTAAATTATCTGTATCTTCCTCACCCATTTTTTCTACAATTTTATATGTGAAGTTTTCAAATTTAATATTTTCTTCTCTTAAAAAATTTTCTCCTTCTTCTGTTAATTTAACGTATACAACTCTTCTGTCGCTTTTATTTGAAGATCTACTTATATATCCTTTGTCTTCCATAATATTAAGTATTTTAGATGTTGCTGGTTTAGTTATACATAGCTTTTGAGTTAAATCAGAAGTTTTTATCCCATAGTAATCTTTATCATCCTTATGATTTAAATAATCATTAAAAATTATTTTCATAGTCATCAGCATACCTGGATGAAAGTCTTTTGTTTTTCTCTGGGCATGAGCTATTTTCTTAATTCTTGATATTGAATCTAAAAACTCTTTAGATTTTTTTTGTAACATACTCTTTATTTTTCATCCCTTTCGTTTTTTGTTCACATATTAAATAGTTAACCAACGCAACTATTATTGTATGAAACTTTATATGTATAGTCAAGTTAAGTTTATATTAATGAAATAAGATTTTTTTGTATAAAAATATATAATTTATTTTTATTATTCACATTTACCATATTTAAAATAATACTATTTCTCATGTGTAAATATTTTACTTATAATGTAATTCCATACAATTATCTTATCTATTACTTTTTAGAATAGTTGGTAATTTTTTCACATATGTTATTTATAACTGTTACAATGATAGTAGATATATATTTTATAAGGGTGGTTGATATATTATGAAATTTGATTGTTTTTATTATCCTATTTTGAGTAATGAGGGTAATATAGTAAAATGCAATGATGGAATTCGTAGTTTTAATTTTGGAGATAAGGTTCCTACTAAGACCTTATATTATAACTACAATTCAAGCTTTGTAATCTTTCAAAATAGTAAATTATTTATTGTTGAAAATGAAATTTTAAAGGAAGAAGCAAATATTGATGATCTTAAATTTCCTCTAAAAATTATTTTTAATTATGGAACTCAATTAACTATTCAAAAAAAATCAGATTTATCTTCTATTAGACTACTTGTTCCTGGATTTTTTGAAAAAGAAAAATCATTAGGGGAATTATTTTTCCTATCAGAAGTTTACACTAGAAAAATAAGAGATACTCAATACTCTGTAATGAATGACCTTACAAACTCAGTAAGAGATGTAAAATATCTAAATGATGAAATAGAACATGCAACAAAAGGTTTATTAAAGCAATTAAAACTAATCGAATGTAAATTTGAAAATTTAATAAATGAAAATCCTAGCTTAATTGAAGATTATTTAAGATACATGGATTTTAAAGAAGAAGAAGATATGTTTAAAATTGGAATTAATAAATATTTTGAAGAAGAAACTGAACAGTATAATGAATATAGAAAAAATACATTACTATTTAATAGAAAACCTATTTATCCTAAGTTTAAATTAAAACACTTGGTAAGATCTGTAAATAAATATAAGTAACTTTCTTAATATTAAAAAGCTATGTATAACAAATATATTGTTTATACACAGCTTTTTAATATTATTCTAATCTAATAACATGACCTTCACTTATTTCTTTATCACCTAAAATATTATTATTAGATAATATTTCTTTCTCTGGTTTATTGAATTTATTTGCTATAACAGATAAATTATCGCCCTTTTGAATCATATAATAATCTCTAAAACCTTCTTTATCATTTATCCTTCCTGATGACTCTATCTTTAATACTTGCCCTGGATATATTAAATTATAATTTGTTATACCATTTATTTCCGCTAATTTTTCAACTGTAGTATTAAATCTTTTAGCTATACTTAATAATGTATCACCCCCCCTTACGATGTATGTCTTTATATATTGTTTAGTTGATACCGATTTGGATGGACCTCTTTTTATACTTGGAATCTTTAAAATTTCTCCAGGATATACTAGGTTTGCATCAGAGATATCATTTAAATTAACTAGTTCATCCACAGTAGTATGAAATTTTAATGCTATAGCTGATAATGTATCTCCTATTTTTACTACATATGTGCTATAAAATTTTTCTTTTCCCTCTCTTCTATGTTTTCTTTTTTCCTTTGGATAAATTTTTAGTACTTCTCCAGGATATATTAAATTTGGACTTATTATACCATTAATTGTTTGCAATTCTCTTACTGATACACCGTATCGCTTCGCTATTTCACTCAATGTATTACCTTCTTGAACAGTATAATAAATTACATTCTTATCATTAGATTCTTTTTTTCTAGTCCCTGGTAAATCTTTTTTACCATCTAAAAAAATACCATCATAAAAAATATCTAAATCTGTATTTGTTCCTATACCAGATACTCTGCCTGTATCAGAATATTGCCAAGCATCATATCTTCTTCCCCATATTGGATTTGATGCAGGTCTATCTGTATCTATTTGTGCAATCCATAGTGGATATTTTTCAAGACCAAGACCTTCATACAAATTATTTTGTGCAAAATTTGTATAAGTATAAACTGCCGCATCTAATCCACTTAATCTTTCAACCTCTCTTAAAAATTCCAATGCTTGAATAGTTAAATTATAATTATCAAGTCCACCTGTTTGTTCTAAATCTAAAATAAGTTTAATATCTGCATGAAGACCACTGATAGTATCTACAAAGTATCTAGCTTGTTCTTTTGGTGTTGGTGATGAACCTGGATTAAAAAAATGATAAAAACCAATTTTTAAACCATATTCTTTTGCTCCATCATAGAATTCATGTAAATAAGGATCTCTATAAAAAATCCCTTCTGATGCTTGAATAATTACTGCTCTCACACCGCTATCAGCCACATCTCTCCAATCTATACTTCCAGACCAATTACTTACATCTATCCCACTATATTCAGCCATATATTTCCCTCCATAAAAATTAATTAAATTATTCACTTTATTATATTTTCCGTAAATATATTTTGTGATTAGATTATTTATTATCTTTTCAGGGTATTATCATAATGATAAAATAAATATAATAATTTACATCTAAGGAGAAAACTATGAAAGTTGTTATAATTGGAGCAGTAGCTGCAGGTATGTCTGCTGCTGCAAAATTAAAAAGAATAAAACCTGATTATGAGGTAGTGGTATATGAAAAAACTGA
>JALFMW010000364.1 GCA_022782605.1 Clostridium sp.
TCTTTTAATCTATATAAACTAACCATTCTATTGTTTCCTCTGACTACAAAATCAGTAACCATCCAATGTTCAGGGTTGGCATTTTCATCTATCAAATTTATATAACCAAAATAATCTAGTTGATATTTTATTTTATCTCTAAAAGGAATATCTTGGTTATCTTTTTCCATAAGTTTCCATAATTCTCTTAAACATCTCTCACTATCAAATCCAGAGTATTGCTTTTCAGTTTCTTTTGTACAAAATCCGCTTAAATAAATTCTCTTGACTAAGTATTCTTTGTCTTTTTTTATCATTTTTTTGCTATAAAGTTCGTTATAAATGTCTATATATTTTAAAAGTTTGCCAATTGTTCCAAATTCGCTAAAGTAATCTAGTTTTATAAGAATTGTTAAATCAGCGATACCGATAGAATTTTCTTTACAGTCAAGTAAGAAGTCAAAGAAAGTTGGATAGTTTTTGTCTTTTAGAGAATATAATTTGTCGCCAATTGTTTTTGACAAACCTTTGATGCTCGATGTTCCTTTATAAATAATATTATTATCACAAGAATACACACTCGTTGAATGTCTGAATTTTGGCGAAATAATCTTTATACCTTTTAATCTTGCTAATTGTGTTCCGTTCTTTATGTCTTCGTCATTAGCCGCATAGTTCAAAAACGCTGTAATAAATTGTGCCGGATAATAATATCTTAAATATGCACACATATATCCAATTAAACTATAAGCCGTTGAATGATTGTAGCCAAACTGATAACTCGCACTATCCTCAATTACTTTTAAAAATTCTTTCACTTCTTTTTCTGCTTCTTCTCTTGGTTTATCTGATTTATTACAATATCCTTCTAGTATCTTAGGCATCGCAGCATCTAATCTATCTTTCTGTTTTCTTCCTATAGCTCTTCTAACATTATCAGCTTCACCACCAGATAACCCACATACTTCTTGTAAAAATGCAATAGTTTGTTCTTGATAAACCAAATAATTTAGACTATTTTCTAAAACACTATCTATTAATTTTGAAGGATTTTTATGTTTCTTATGAGCAAAAACATCGTCTCTATATGTTGTGCCACTCGGTCTAATACAAGCATTAACCAAAGTTAAGTCATCAATACTTTTTACACCAAATTTTTTTAGGGATTCAAAGGCAAAATTTGATTCGTACTGAAAAACTCCCACAGGACTTGTTTTTATATCTTCCCATACCTTTTTATCTTCCCAGTTAATCTCATAACTTTTAGGGTATGGCTTTCCTATCATTTTATAAACTTCTTGAATTATTCCTACATTTTTTAGTCCTAAAATATCGTATTTTACTAATCCACATTCATGAATTTCTTCCATGTCTAAGCATGATACTATTTTCCCATCTTTATCTTCAAATACCCCATAATTGTCAGGCAAAGTTATCGGACTAGCAACAATCCCAGCTGGGTGAAATCCTTGAGAAACTACAGTATTTAATAACCCATCAAAATAATAAAATACATTAGGGTATTTTTCTCTTGCCTTTTCTGGGCTATTATCGTATAAGTCTTTTATCTCTTTTACTTCATTTAATGGTATTTTTAAAGCCCTTCCTATTTCGTCTATTGTTCCTTTATCGGATATTGTGCCTAAGCTTAATATATAAGAAGTTTTATCACGCCCAAATCTATCCATAATGTAATTATATACTTTTTCTCTGTCGTTTGGAGCAAAATCTAAGTCTATCGAGACTTCTCATACTCTCATATGAGCCTGGACTATATCTTAACCCACATCTTACATGTTTGGGTTGGTGGCACTTCGGGTTATACCCTACTCTCTGGCGAGATAGTCTCTGAACCTTCTCCTGTTCGGAGCTTGGTTGCTGATTGCCTAATCTTTATAATTTTTAAACATTCATATTTTAAGCTTATTTCATCTTTTTATATTGTAGTTTATAAAGCTCTAAAGGGTTTCCAGCAATTCACCACCTAATAATTTATACTATTTCTAATATAAACGACTATAACCTTTCGGTCAATCTCCAACTTCTGTTCTATATTCATTACAAAATCTTGAAAATATAGTATTCCATTTTACTGGGTCAACATCTATTATATCTGTTATATATGCTATAGTAGACCCGCAACAGCTTCCTCTACCAAATCCTCTAGGGATACCATTCTTTTCACACCACTCAGATATTTGAGCCATACCTAGCATAAATCCCAGCATATTAACTTTTTTAAAAACTCTAAACTCTTCTCTAATATTATCTAAATATCTTTTGTCATTAGATATTATTCCTCTTTGCTTTTTTTCTTCGTATTTTTTATTTATAAGGTTTTTTAGCTCTTCTTCGTCATTGTCTGAAACAATTGGATATTTTATACTACAATCATCTATTATCTCTTCGCATTGGTCTGCGATTTTGTTTGTATTTTCTATTGCTTGTAAAATAACATCGTTTGGCAACGCATTTTGTTCATAAAAAGCTTTCTTAAAATCTTCATAATTTTTTATTACTAAATCAAAATCATCTTCGTTGTCGTAATCTTTTCGTTTCGCTTGTAAAAATATTTTTCTACACTCAGCTTTATATTTTGACACTGAATGACTATCTCCTGTTGCAACCAAAGGCTTGTTATATTTTTTTGAAAGTTCATATAAATACTGATTGTAGTTATATTGAGATTTATTTTTATCGTTATGATATTGAATCTCATAATAATCGTATGTTCTACATAGTTTATCATATATATCTAGTTTTATATTTTCTTTATCGGCTAAAGGAGATTTTAAACAAGCTGATATTTTAAAAATATGAGGTGATATATTAAAAAACTCTTCAAAAGACAATCTCGGATTATAATAGATATGGTCTTTACTTTTTGCCTTTCCAACTAATATATTAAGTTCTTTAAAGCCTTCCATATCTTTTGCAATTAATATAGTATGATAATTGTCTCTAACTTTAGGCTCTAATTGGCTTGTTAAATACACTTCGCAACCATGTAAATATTTTATACCATTTTCTTTACAATATTGTCGTTTTGCAAAATGTTGAAAAATATTTCCATGTTCAGTAAAACAAATTGCCTTCATCCCGTTATCGGCACAAAAATTAACATAATCCTTAAAATTAGTACAACTATCTAACAAACTTAATTCCGTATGAACATGTAATGGAACATAATTATCCATTTCTTACCTCCCTATATTTTTTTATTGTATAACCTCTACTAATTCCATAAGCAAATAAACTTAGCCCAGAACAATCTAAATTATTTTCTTTTATATAATCTATCATTTTAAATTTTCCTTTAAATTTATCTATATATTTCCCTTGTGGGTCATAAAGTTCAATAATGTAATAGTTTCGGGTTGCATCAAGCGAGCTAGTAGTGTAGCTTTGATGTACGTTGTTTTTTTGTGTAGTCCATTCTAAATTTTTATAATAATTATTTTTTGTATTCCCATCAATATGATTGACCACAAATCCTTCTTTATAACCTGGACAAAAATATTTACATACATATCTATGAACTGGCAAGTGCAATGCTTTCCCTTTAACGGATATACGACAATCTAAATAGTGATGATTTTTATCTGAATATTGCTTTAACTCTTTCCAGCCTTTTCTTGTTTTATAAGAATTTTTGTAACTAAAAACTCTACCATAATTACTAATCCAATAATCTGGGAAATCTGTTATTTGTTTTATTTCTTCATCTTCATTTAAAACAAATGAAAAATCTTTTAATTCTTCTTCCATGCTCTCACCTCTAATCTAGCCCGCATCATAAAAGCTTTTTCTACTATCACTCTTTAAATCTATAGGCTCTACCTTTTTAAAATCTGTTTCAATTTTAAATTTAGGTCTAAAATCGCCATCTCCATCTGAATAAATACCAATCTCTTCACTATGCCCTAAATTTCCATTATTCTCCATCTTCCTAAGCATAGAACAAAAGGTATCTATCCAACGTTCTTCCATAGTACATTCTATTGTAAAAGTCTTTTTCATATTATCCCCCTAGTAAACACTTACCACTATAGCTTTGTAATGTTCAATATTTTCATCAACATATTTTTCAACTGCCTTATCATATTCATCATTTGATAAATCTTTATACTCTTCTTCATCGGCTAATCTGTCTCTATAATCATCAATCATATCTTCTACATCATCTGTATAATGTTCATCATCAAAATATACTTCAGAAACATAGCAACTTGAATATTGGAATACACAACCTGTATAATTATAGTCTATATTTTCGGTAGGCACGATAAATACTAAAGGCAAATCTGGGTTTTCTTCAATCAACTTTCTTAATTCTTCATTATCTTTCATAATTTCCATTCTCCACTTCTATAAAATTCTCTAACAATCTGCTTCATTTCATCTGGCAAAATTTTCATAATCTTATTCTTCAAACTTTTGTCTGGCACAATTCCTCTCGCTTCCATAATAGCCCCCACAATCGCTGCTCCCGTATCGTTATCAATATTTCTACACACAATATCTCTAATTCCACTCTCAAAGCTTTCTGCCATAAGTCCTGTAATGATTGCATATGGAGCAATATCTTTAGCAAGTTCACTTCTTTTATTTGTAATATTGTAAATATTCCTAAATTCTATTCCATCTAAAACTTCTTCTACATCTTTTAATATTTTGCCCGCTGAATATCCTCGTCTGGCGAGATATATAGTCCTTGCAACCGCCTTGCTCCACCTAAAACTATCGTCGCTATCATGCGTAAAATTTATAATCTTCTCAACTTCTTCATCTAATTTATTTATTTCACCCTTAAATAAGCATGCCATGGGAATTATACGAACTAAACAGCCGTTACCTTTACTTCCGTAGCTTTCCTTAGTCTCGGATTTTAACCAAGTTTCAAAATTTGCACCATAGCCTACTTGGGGATATTTCTCACACCAATTTATTAAATAGCCTTTGTAATTTTTTGAATAATTCTTAACACAATCCATCATAGCAATAAGAAAAACCGTGTCGTCTGTAAAAGTATTTTTCTCAGTTAATAGTTCAAACTCTGGCGAAATTGTCTTATGCCCGAACTCTAACCTTGAACCAATGACATCTCCACAAATACCGCCAATCATATTACACCTCGATTTTTAAACTTTCTACAAATTTGTTTTGATTTTCAATTTCTTTTAATAAATCCTTAATATCTCCGCTATTCTTTTGTATCCATTCTCTAGTTTGAACCTTAAGAAATCCTCTTAACAAATGTTCTAAACTTGTATAATAACCTTCGTCTTTAAAAAGTTCTTTTCCATAATTCTTACTTTCTTTGTCTTGAATTATAGTTCTTTCTCTAAGTATATAATTTTTGCCATCAGCATCAATATAAAAATCATCAGTAATTTTTATCATATTTTATTCTTCCTCCTCATCTTCCTTGTAATGAAATGCTATAGCTTCTCCTTTTAGTACTTCTATTGCGCTTTTAACTCTAAATTCTAAACTATCTTCTCCAACTGGTTTTGCTATATACCATTTGTTTCCTATTTTAACCTTTGTATTATAATCAATTGTATCTATTAATCTACTCATACTTTGTTTTCTCCTTTCTAATCTTAAGCTTTCATATCTAATCCTAAATTTTCGTATGCTTTATCTATCTCTTTGTAATTAATTAAATCTTGTTTTAAATTGTAAAGAATATTGTCTACATATTCACAATCATCTTGTAAATTGAACACTTCAGTAATCATATTTTTCATATTCCATGTGCCGTATCTCTCAGTCCATTAATAGTTTCTAAAGTTACTTCAAAAATACTATTCATGTTTTACATCCTTCTATTTATATCTATTTTTTATCTTTTCTTCATTTATGTCATCTAAAATAGGAATATATTGTATCCAATCATCGTACATTTGAAATCCTCCTTTTTATCAATTGTTTTTTTAAAACTTTTATAAGTATCTTCATTACGTTTTCCTTCTCCGTTTACAATTATAGGCATTTCCTTCATCCAATCTTGATACATAATCAAAATTCCTCCTCTTTATCTTTATTCCAAATTTGAGCATAAACATCCTTTATTTCTCCAAAAATCGGAGTATTTTCCATCCAATCTTGATACATATATAATTAGTCCTCCTTTAAATAAAAATGTCTATAAACCGATTGTTGTTCGTTCTAAGACTATTTAAATTCATTTGGGAAAGCATCCATATAAGATTTATTTGCAAACTGAACAAAAGTCTCAACTTGCTTACTAGTTTTGTCTATTTTACTTTCTATTTCTTCCTGCGAACTTATTTTTATCTTAATCGGCTGAGAAGTATTGACAACTTCTTGAAATAATTGTTCAAACTGTATTTGAGCCATATCTACATTCCCTTGAAACATTTGTCTTTGAATGCTATTCCCTTGTTTTATTTCTAATGTAAAAGTTTTTATATCTCTAAAATTAAAATCGAAAAACATATTTTACTCCTCTTTAAATAAATCTGCGTCTCCAAATCCTGCTGAAACTATTTTTATACTTGGTACTTTATTATGAACTAAATCATCATTATAAGTTCTTTTATAATAATTTAATTTATTTCTAAAACTTCTATTTTGATTAATTATAAATTCCGTGTCTCTTTGTCCCGGGATTGTTATTTCCACGGCAATTGTCTGTGCATGATTTTTTCTAGCTTCTTCAAAAATGTTTTCTAACTCCGACATTTTTTCAATTTTTGTTAACATTTTATATTTCCTCCAAATTACTATTCATATCATTTTCAAAATCTTCACTTTGCATATATTCTAAATATTCTAAAATCTCTGTTTTTAATTCTTCAATATTATTATTCTCTGCTAATATTTTTTCCCATTTTTTAATTGTCTTATCATTCCTTGTTGCATTAGCAAATACTAAATATAAATCTGGGAAAATAAGATGTTGTTTTCTATCTATCATACGTGTTAAATAAGTATCTAACTGTGTATTATTTGAAACATAAGTATCAATATAGGCTTCTCTAATATCTTTATTTGAAACATCATTTGCATCTAAAAAATCTTCAGCAATTTTTTTAAGAGAGTCTTTTTCGTTACTATACATTTCTTTTAAATCTAAATAATCCTTACTAGCAAGTATATTATATTTTTCTAATCTTTCTATAGCATTAAAAACAGAATTTTCAACTGAATTTTTCAAAAAATTTAAGTTATTAATTTTTAAAGAATAATATACGTCATCACTTGCATCTTTATCTGAATTTCTTCCCCAAGCACAAGCATATTCATGTTCACTGGAATTGTCTTTTATTTTAACTCTAAGAATTATTTTTTCATCCTGACAATTAATATATGTTAATTGTAAAGTTACAACAAATGTTTTATATTGAAATAATGTCCAAGTTTTTTGCCACATCTCTGGGTTCAAATAATTTTTTATAATAAAACTATAATCAATATCATATACTTTTATAGCTGGTAATTTATTTCCCATAATTTTATAATTCCTTTCTTTCTGCTAAAGCTGTATTCACTCTATTTCTTAATACTTTTATATCCCATTCTATGCTTTTTAATTTTTCATCTATATATTCAGGGTATGCTTCTTCGTTAATACACTCTATTGTAATTGAATTTAATTTATCATTCAAATTAGAAATAATGCCTTTTATTTGATTATCTACTTTCATATAAACCTCCTTGATTATTTTTAAAAATAACTTACTTCTTTACATCCTTCTCTTTATAATAAAAACTATATCCTGATTTATGTTTATGATTACTTATTCCTCTGCAATAAGTCGAACAATATTTGACACCAGTAAACTCCTCTGCCTCCTTTGCACTTTCAAAAGACTGAACAAACTCTCCTAAATAATAAACATCTACGGTTTTACTGTTCGGATTTTGTCCTCCGGTTTTACCATACATAGGATTATCTTTACCACACATACCTTTTCTTCCTTTTAGAGCCATACTTATTTTATCTTTTGTTTCCTGAGTGAGAGGTTTTCCTTTTCTGTATTCCATTGATACTTTAAATCCATTTTCAATTCGTTTTAACATTGATTGCCTATAATGCTCTTTTTGCTCTTCTGTCCTTTTTTGTCCTTTTAGTTTTGCAATTTGCCTTTCTTTCGCTTCTTTATCAGGAATGTTCCCAATTATTCCTACAATTGGATATCCTAATTCTCTGTATTTAAGCTGATACTCTACTTCCAGTTCTTTTGCTTTTTCTTCAGACAAATTTGTTGCTAAATATTGTATTTTAACATCGGACACCCTATCTTTAACATAATCTTTCCAACGTCTTTTCCTTGCCCATAAATTAACAGCTCTTCTATCTTTCCCATATCCGATATAAAATGGAATACCATCTAAAGAATGTAAATAGACATAATAATTGTTATTAGTCATAACTTTCCTCCGATTTATCTCCGGCGAAAACCACGGAAAATAGGGAACCTTAAACTTAGACTATTGTCTTTCTGATTTGTTGTTTCTTCAAAATATTGAACTGTGACTATTGTACCTATCAGTTCTTCTTGATGTTCCCAAGAATAAACTCTTTCTTCATCTGTAAATCCAGAACCCACTCTAACTTCAAATCCTTTATAGTTTACTATAATAGCGCCTAAAGTTCCTTTATTCTTTCCAGTTCCTTCTTCAAATCCTATAATCTTCAAATCACAATCTTGCATTGCTTTTACTTTTAAAATATTTTTAGTTCTTTTCCCTTCATAAGGAGCATTTGCTAAATTTACCATAACTCCTTCATGCTCTAATGCAATTTGTTTATCTAATTCTTGTTGAACTATTCTCTTATCATATTTTCCGTGGTATAATATTTCTACTGGTTTTAACCAATTCGGCTCGATTTTTCTTAGTTCTTCATAAACAAATCTTTTTCTGTCAAGGCAATTTATTTCAGAATGTCCTGTAACAAAATCATTTAATGGTATATAATCAAATATATTAAAAACAACATTACTTTTATATTCAGACTTACTATTTACTACTTGAACTGTTTCTCTATATAAATCTTTAGAAGGAATATTTTCTTTATCTAACAATAATTCGCCATCATAAAATCCATTAGGTAATCTTAACAACTCTTCTTCTATATCTTTAAATCCTTCAATAAGCTTGCCTTGTCTTGAAAATATTTCTACATTCTCGTCTCTTACCTTTGCAACAGCTCTTATGCCGGTCATATTTCTGTGTAATAATTATATCTGGTTTTTCTTTTTCTAATTCGTTCATTCTATCCCAATACTTTTCAGCTAACATAACATTAAATTCCGGTATAAAATCTTTCCATACTTTATTAATTGTTTTAGCTGTAATACCTAATTTCAACTCTTTAGTAAATATTTGTTCATAAATTTCTCTGTATTCTTCTGGCTGAACTTTTATATATGATTGAACATAAGCTATATCTTTATCTTTGCCTGTGTTATGTGCCTGTAAAAATCTAAACATATCAGTTATAAAATATGGTGCTGCTCCACCATCTTCTATTATTTGAGTAAAACATCTTGTTCCTCTGACAACTACATCTTTTACGTCTTTTTTGATATTCTTACTAGATAAACCTGTAACAATAAATGGATTATATACAAAATATAGAACATCTTTAAGCATTTGATTATCTTTATTTTCTTCTAATATTTCTTGAAGTCTTTTCCCTGAACTTGCCTGAAGTTCTTTAATTATCTTTATCACTTCTTCCATATTATTCACCCTCCTTCTTTTTTGTTTCTTTCATAATTTTATCCCAATATTTTTTGGCTTTCTTAAATTCTTCTTTGCCATAATTGGGAGCAAATGTACATAACACTAATATAAAAATAATTAATCCAAACAACATTTTAACCTCATAATAATAAAAGTGCTACAACAAGTGCGAGCTTTCTTAACTTCTGTACTTATTATAGCACTTTTTATACTAAATGTCAATATAATTTTAGAAAAATATATTATCTTCTTCATCATCTTCTTTATCTTCTTTTGAAACTTCTAATATTTCTTTAAATTCTTGATAATATTCACAATTATCAGAAAAACTGCATAAATTTTCACAAAAAAATGTATTATACGGTGTTAATTCCTTAGGCTCCCACCATTCCTTCTCTCCAGAAAATTGTTCAATATCTCCGACTTTCGCTTTTATAAAATCTTCTAAATCTTTCTTGTTTTCTTCTGAAAAGTCGTATTCTGCGATATAATCTTCTATTCTATATTTTTCTTTTATTTTTAATGGTAGCCCATCAAAACTATTATCCTCACAAGCTTGTGCAATCATACCTTCAGCTGTAAAATCATCATACTCTGGGAAATTTTTCATTTCTTTTATTATGTCGTTTTTTAATTTTTCAAGAACATATCCACGCTCGGCAATTGTTTCTCTGATTTTGCCATTCTTTAACGGATAACTTATTTTGCAATATTTCAACATATTCCAAGCAATTGATTTTACTTTATATCCAAGTTGTTCCATTGCCATTCCATAAAGTACTAATTGTCTGCCTTTTGATTTTAATTCTGAATTAGAAAACTTTGAACTTGTTTTATAATCAATTATAGAAACCGTGCCGTCATCATTGTAAATCAATAAATCTATAATTCCTTGAATATAATAATCATGTATTTTTATTAAAAACAATTTTTCAGTTTCAAATTTCTTATAGTCTGGGCGATTATATCCTTCGATAAAACATTGAATATTTTTTACCCACTTTGTCTTAATATTTTCATTTGGGAAATCAATTCCTAATATTTGGGCATCTGCTAACATTTCTTGAAATTCTTTTCTGAAATCTATTTTTTCGCCATTTTGTATTCTTTCTAAGCATGAATGTATTTTTGTTCCCGCAAATGTATAAATATTTTCTTTGCTTGGCAGATGTTCCATATAAGTAAGCCAATAACTCCACAAACATTCATCCATTGTATTTAACTTTGAAATAGAATAAATAGGAATGCCTTGACTTTTTAATTGTTTTATTTTCTCTTGAACTGTCATTAGCTATTTTCCTCAACACTTAAATCTTCGTAACATTCTTCTGGCGAATTTCCATCGAAACATCTTCTCAAATATTCATGTCCGCCATCTACTGAACATTTTCCACAAGAACAAGTCTTAAAATCGTGAACATGCTTACTTTCAATAATATCTCCACAAAACTTACATTTTATTTTATTGCTAATTATCATCTTCTTCATCTCCGTATCCATAATTATTATATGCTTTTATTATTTCTTCAACTACTTTTATTGGCAATTCTAGCCATGTTTCATCTGCTAAAAGCAAATGCATACCTTCTTCTGAGCAATTAATTATCATTTTAATCCTCCAAAATTCCTAAATTTTTCCCAACATATTCTGTAATTCTGTCTAAATTTATCTCAATTTGTCTATAAACGTCTATTTTTTCAAACTTTTCGGGATATTTTGAAAATAATCCTCCAACAGCTATTTCGTATTCTGCTCTTGACCAATAATGATACTTCGCCCATTTATCTATTATTTCTCGTAATTCTCCAAAAGTTTTACATTTTGAATTTTTTATGTCCTCAAAAAGGTCTGCTCTAAATATATTATATTTTTTTATTTTATCTTTGTTAAAATCATGTATTAAAACATTCCATTCTAAATTCATATTTACTCCTTTTCAAAACAATAATCTTTCAATAGCTTTTCAAAATTTTCTTTACCTAAATCGCTAGGAGAATTTTTACTTCCTTTTTTTAGTAAATCTCCTTTACTATCATAAATACACCAAACTTCTTTATTATTATTAAAAATTCCACCTTTTAATTTTTCACATTGGGCTAAAAGGTGCTCTACGTTTACTCCTTCATCTAAAGCCAAAATTATTTTCTCAACTGGCAAAGATTTTATTAGCCTTGCTTGCTTTTCTGTAATAGTACAGTTTCCAAGGGCTAAAGCATTATGATAACCCATTGTGTCTAGTTGCATAACAAATTTTTCACTCTCTCCAATTAAAACATAGCCCGCATTTTTTATGCCTTCATAATTTTCAAATATTCCATAAAGGAAATTTCCCTTTGAAAAATTCTTTAGAGCTTTCCATTTTGGATATTTCCCTAAATCATTAAAATTATATCTTCCTGTTATCCCGACAAGTTTGCCATTTTTGTTTCGCCAAGGAACTACAATTCTATTTGTTGTTTCATCGTATCTTACATTAAATTTAAACTGTGTTTCATAAGAAATGTTATCTTTGAAAAATCTCACATTAGGATGGTCTACAAAGTTATTTAACAAATCATCAGGCAGAATTTCATCTTCTTCGTCTAAACTTTTCTTTTCAATTTTTTTGTAAATCCCATTAAATATATAAGGTGAAGCAAAATCTTCTAAGTTTTTTATGTTTAAAATTTTAGTTATATTGCTTATAGTTTGGTTCAAATTCCAGTTATTATGCAAGCCTATCACATAGAATAAACTCCCGCCCATTCCTTTGCTAAAAATATAAGACTGAAGGGTCTTGCAGTTTATTGCAACAGAAGTGGGATTTCCACCTTCGTAATAGGCACATCTTATCTCTTCCTTTGAATTAGAAAAAGAGATAGAATGAAAATCGGTCATTTCAAGTATTTTTACTATTTCGTCTGGATTTTCAATCAAATATTGTTCCAATTTTTCGACCGACATTATTCTATCCCTCCTTAAATTCTATTCTCTTCTCCTACATTACAAAGTCCTAATTCTCTCCATTTATTTGCATAAGGTTTAAATTCATATAACACAGTTCTTCCAACTTCTCCATTTCTACTCTTTGTATGAAAAAATATTTTATAATGTTTTCCATCTTCAAATGTCAAAGGTATTTCTTTTTTTACTTTAGTCCAGCCTTTCTCATCTTTTTCAAAAGTAAAAGGGTGAATATCTTGTGGCTGCCCTGTAAATTCATCTCTCCAAATATCCCTAAACATAAAAATTTCTTCATAAATTTCTGAAATTTGTTTGCTATTTGCCAGAACTGCTTCATTTAGCCATCTAGTTTTACCTTTCGTAGATAACGCTATCTGAACTGGTGTAATTATCGCCACATTCTCTTTTGAGGCTATTTGAAATAAGTCTTTACTATTATTTAAAAAAGATTGCCAAATTACATCAGTTGTATTATCAACTTTAAAAGTATCATAGATAAAAAGCTCAAATCTTTGTTTCGCTAGTTTTCTGATAGTTCTTTTGACTTCTTTCATTGAATAATCATAAATTCTTTCAAATAATACATAAGGTTCGTATTTTTCTTTTAATATTTTATCAGCTTTTCTAAACATTTGAGTATCTTCTTCATTAAAATCAAAACTTTTCAACTTTGTTCTAGTTATATTCCAATAATTTAAATCCGAAGTTAGAACGTGTAAATATAGTAAATCTTTAAATATCATACTATCTTGCTCGTTACTAATTACACATACTTTATGCTTTTGAGATATTAAAGGAAGAACAATATTTTCAAATACAAAGCTCGTTTTACCACCATTTGTATAGCTTGCAAACATTGTCATGCCTTTTCTTGGAATGCCATTGCAAAAGCTATTAAGCAAAGGGCAAGCACTTCCAAATTGTAAACCAATATCTTCACCTTTCTTTTTTCTCTCTATATCTTTGTCTGTATAAGAAAGTTTTTCAAGCTTTATATCATGAGATATACTAAGTGCCGCAGCATTTAGTACGGCATCAAAATAATCCACAACATCATCTGCTGTATTAAGCTTGTTTAAGGCTGTGACATTTTCGACATCAAAACCTTTTTTTTCTAACTGAATTAATAAATTGTTTTTCATTAATTCATTATAATAAGCCTCGACATTATTAATATCAAGAATATTCATATATTCTCGAATTGATTTCCAACCACCTTTACTTTCATACTCTGATTTCAAGTCTGGATAATCTTCTAAGAATGTTAAAACTGTGATTTCATCAAAATTTTTTATTCCTTTTCTAAGCATATTTTTACCGAGGCTATAATAAAATTTTCCGTCCGAAGTGATTAAATCTTTACTTTCGTCAATTGGAAAATCTATATATAATTCAGAAGGATTTTTGTATAAAGATAAAACAAAATTTCCCTCTAAAGGTGCTCTGTTTTTTGTAATGTTATTCATTTTTCACACCTCCTTTTAAAAATCATCTAATAAATCACTCATATCAAATCTTTCCGTTGGAACAGAAACGATTTCGTTATTCAAGTTTTCAACTATGCTTTCCGAATTCTTATTCTTGCCTTGTTCTAATTTCTCTTGCTCTTGAATTTTTGCTCTTATTTTAGGAATGTTATTCTTTATAATTGCCATATAATAAGAAAAACGTTGAACATCTGAATTATAAGTTTTTTTACTTGCATATTCAAGATTGGCTTTACAATATAAAATCGTTCTGTAGATTTCTTTAAAAGTTCCAAAGCTGCTTAATAACTCTATTTTTTGACTTAAAACTGGATTAAATTTTTTTGTTTGTTTATAGTCTGTAAAGTTGAAAGTTAAATAATCTTTACAAGCCTTTTTATATTTTTGTTCTTCTTCAGATAAAGGAACTTTATTTTTTTGCGCTTCTTTTCTCTCTCTAGCTTTTCTATTCCTTTTTCCTTTTTGAATATCCTCATCTGAAATCAAACCGATTTCTTTCGCTTCAGAAACAATTTTAGATAAACGGTATTCTGGAATTTTTAGTTTTTCTGAAATTTCTTTATTTGTTAATCCCTGTTTAACTTTTAATTCTACAATCTCACCATATTGTTCATGATTATTCAATGTTATCACCTAATTCTTTTTTGTGGAACTCTACAAACATGTCATAATCTTTTCTAATTTTTGCAAAAAATTTATTTACATCTTCCTCTGTTTGCTTGCCCTCATAATTTGTAATAATTAGTGTATTTAAAAGCATTATCATTGTTTTGTAGATTTCATGCCCGCATAGTATTCTTTTTTATACAAATATCAATTTGAGAATTTTCGCCTCGTGAAACAGTTATAAAAGTATTTTCATTTTCCATCTATTTTTTTCTCCTTATTAAGAGAAGAGAGTTATTTACTCTCTTCATTCTCTTTTAGTTCTTCTGGGAATTCAACTTCAAGAATTTGAGCCAACTCCACCATGTCTTTTCTATTGTTTTTCTTTTCTATATCTTTGAAATTAATATAACCTAGCTCTTTTAATTTTTCAGCTATTTTTTCTTTTCTCTTTGTGTCGTTTAATCCTATATATTTTTTAGAGCATGTATTTATAAAATTCTTTACAGCATTACTTTGTTTTGTTGCTTGTTTCTTTTTCTTGTTCATTTCTTTGTCAAACATTTCAGCTTCAACGATATCAAAAGCGTTCATATATAAATATCTTCTTGAATATGTTTGAATACCTCCATAATTTTGAATAGCATTTGCTGCCTTTAATTCTAAATCTTTTACATCACTACTATATTCTATTTTCTCTGCAGGATTATCTATATTTATAACTGTTAATACGGCACTTTCCCCAACTTTTACTTTTTCTTGAACTTGACTTTCTTCTGTAGTAATTGTTTTTGTGCTATATTCCTTTACGAAATTTACATGAGTAAATAATCTATAATTCTCACAAAAAGTTATAATTGCTGGTAAAATATCACTTAATTCGTAATATTCAAAGTTGGAATAATCATTTTTACCTGTCTTTTTAAGTTCAGCATCGCTAAGTAGCTTTTTTACCTTTTGCATTTTCTCATAAATATTCATTTTTTTTATTTCTTCAATTGTATCGCTCATTCTTCCTCCTTAAATTATAAAAACATCAGGGATATAGTTAGAAATCCAATTTAATCCATTAATTGTTACAATTGGTTCTATACTATCTTCAAATTCTTCGTACTTCTCGTTATTTTCGTAATCTTTATATGCTAACTCTTTATCACAGAATACTATATTTCTTCTCATTCCATGATTTTTAGGCAATTCTACATCTCCTAAATCTATCCTTATATGAAAACTATTACATTTTATAGTAACATTTTTATTGTTTATTAGTTCATTTACGATTTTAGTACATTCATCATCATCAAAAAACATACCATAGAAACGAGTAATTCCATCAATAATATTCTGCAATTTTCCAAAATCTTTTGTTATAATCATAACTGTTACTCTGTTTTGTGGATGTTCTTCTGTAAAATCTAATACACAAGTCATATTTTTAATTAAACGGATTTTCGTAAGCTTCTTTTTTTACTAAATTATCTATACTATTTCCGTTTTCCTTTCTTTGATTTTCAACTGGCAAATAAACTTTGCCGTCTTTATTTAAAGTATTATTAGGTCTAGTTAAACAAATGTGTTCCTCTGCTTCACCTACCACTCTGCTCATGTATTCTCTTAAATCTCTTCCCGCATTCTTTATTTCAAATTGGATATCTTTTGGCAAACTTTCCAAAGAAGGCATAAACAATTGGGCACCTTTAATATATTGAGCTTCCCATTTAGCTTTTACCATTCCGTCTTCTTTTGAAGGTTTCATATTAGCTTTTCTGTGTCTTATAATGTCTATATGCGTTGGGTTTTTAAAGTCAAATCTATTTGTAATAAACTCCGTTTTTAAAGGAAATAATTTTCTTTTCTTTTCTGAATAATCATATTGTTCTATAAAACTATTTAATATGAATTCATTTCTTTTATTGCTTTCATCTAAAGATTGCCAATCATAATATAAATCTAAGTATAATTTAAGGTCTGGTCTGGCGGAATTATCTATTTTTATGCTTTTTATTAAAAAGTTATAATAGGTCTTTTCATTGACTTTTGATAAATAAAAATCACCTTTCACAACAAATATAGAAGTTAAAGGAGAATTTTTTATAAAATCCTCACTATCTTCTATAAATTCATTCTTAGAAATATAAATTTTACCTTCAAGCATATATTTAGAAAAGTAAGATACATTTCTCAAAATATCACCATTCCATCTATCATCATACGAAACATCAATTCTCTTGCCATCTCTTAAAAATACATTAAATTTACTGCAAAATTGTTTTTCTCCAAATAGTTGAACATAAGCATGATTTTTTTCATTCTGTTTTATGCAAAATCTTAACTGTTTACCATTTTCGTTTGTTTTCACTAAACCATCTCTGTTTGGAATTGTTCCTACAAATTCAAAACTATTCATTTTGATTAATTCCTATCTTATTTTATCTCTATTATTTTTCTTCTTGCATCTCTTGTAACATTTTATCAATTTTGTTCGCTTGTTCGTCTGAATTCGGACAGTCTACAGGTTTTATAATATTACGTCTACTTCCTTTACTTGTTTGTGTCTTTTTCTCTTCTGCCTTTAATTCTTCTTCCGCTTCTTTCTGTGCTTTCTCAATTTCTTCTTGTCTTTTTCTTTCAGCTTCTTGATTTCTCAAAATAGCTTCTGTTTGGTTAAAACTTGCAACTGCAGTTAAATATGAATTGAAAATTGTTGCATATCTCTTGTAATTTTTTGGTTGTGTTTCTCCTAAAGTATTTTGTAATTTTGTAATTTCTTTTCTTAAAACGTCTAAATTTGCAATCATTTAAATCTTCCTTTCTTTTATTTTTACTATTTTATTATATCATATTTAATAATAAATGTCAATATTATTCTTCAACTTTTTCTTCTTTTTTAATTTCCTTTTTCTTTGGTTTATAAAAATCAATATAATCCTTACAAACAACAAAAGCTGAAGCGCCACATTTTGGACAAACATTTCTAATTTCTCTTTTTAAACATCTTTCATCCTTATATTTGCCTTTATTCTCTTTTAGGATATCTTTGCATTCTTTATATAGTTCTTTGTCTTTTTTTATTTCCATTGGAGTTGGCAATTGATTTTCGTCAATACATTTCCAACAATATTTTGTATAAATCTTTTTAGATTTTTCATTCATTTTGTCAATAGCTTCTTTTCTTTTTTCTTGAATAATTTTATTTTCTTCCATAAATTCACCTCTTAAATTTTTTCTATATTTCTTAAATATTCAACATTCTTTATAATTGATTTTACTAAAGTGTCTATATCTCTTTTCGTATGAGAATAAGATAAACTAATCCTAATACATCCATTTTGATACTCTTCTGGAACGTTTATTGCCTTTAAAACATGAGAAACTTCATTTATATCCGAATGGCAAGCAGAACCAACTGAAACCGCAAACCCATCGTTGTTTAATAACATTTGTAGTGTCCTTGCATCTATATCTTTAAAACCAATATTTAAAATAGTTGGCGCAATATATGCACCTAGTCCATTCAATATAGCATTGGGAATTTCACTTTTTATTTTGTTGAATATCTCGTCTCTATAATAAGCTAGTTTATCCTTTTTATCTGAGTAAAAGTTCTTCAAAACATTCCAAAAACATTCGTTCATTACTAGTATTCCAAATACATTCTCGGTTCCTGACCTTAATCCATTTTCTTGATTGCCACCTTGGAATAAAGGATTTAACTTAATATCCTTTTGCTTTGTTAAAAACCCAACACCTTTTAAACCTCCAAATTTGTGAGCTGAAAATGAAGCCATATCTACATATTTAATCAGTTCCAATAAATCACAATTTCCCACACTTTGCACAAAATCACTATGAAAAATTAAGTTTATTCCTAAATCTTGTTTTTTTGCATCTATAATCTCTCTAATTTCTCTTAGTGGCTCAATTGTTCCTATTTCATTATTTACTGCCATAATACTTACTAATTTTGTTTTTTCGTTTATTTTTGATTTTAATTCGTCTAAATCTACTTCTCCATCAGAATAAACAGAAATATAATGAACTTTATATCCTAAATTTTCTAAATATTTACATGTATTTAATACCGCAGGATGTTCAATCTTACTTGTTATTATTTCAGCCTCTCCATGTTTATATTGTAATATAGTTCCTTTTATAGCTAAATTATCGCTTTCAGTTCCACCGCTTGTAAAAATTATATCGCTTTTCCCATTTGTTAGTAAACTACTTAATAACTCTCTCTGTTTTTCCATTAATTTTTTTGCTAATATTCCGTTTGAATGTAAGCTAGAAGGATTTCCAAATAACACATAAGAAGGAATTTTATTCATAACTTTTTTTATTGCAACCATATTAGGTAAAGAAGTTGCTGCATAATCAAAATATTTATTCATTTCTTTTTTCTCTTTTCTTTTAATTTGGGGCAAGTCATTATTTTACTTCTGAAACTTTGTTTGCATTCGTTTTCGCATTGTTCACACAGTTCATTGTACTTAATATTCCCATTATCATCTTTATAATAAGAATAAGGGTCGTTCATTTAGTTCACCACCTTTAGATAAACAGTTCTTCTGCCGAAATTTAAAGCTTCTTGATGAGAATTAAAAAATATATCAATCCTGTTTGATTTTATCGCTCCACCTCTGTCTTGAACCGTATAATAATTCCCACCATTCATTAAATTTCCATTTGCACTTTTTAATTGTATTTTTGTTCCAAAAGAATAGCTGCTTGGCATCGCTACTGTTATTCCCGCAACTGCCTTAGCTCCTGAAGCGGTCACTCCATTTGTTTTTCCACAACATTTTTGACAAGCACAATATCCAGTGGCAGTAAATTGTATCCATTCTTCTCTTAGCTCTGAATTTCTATTAGAAATTGTTTCTTTTGCCGGTTCTTGAACTGGAGCTTGTTGCACAATAGGGTTTGGGCTTGGAACTGGAGTTTCTATTATTTGAGTTTCTTCTATCGGGTTTTCTTCTTGAATAGGCATTTCTTCTATATGTGAATTTTCTTCTTGTGTATTTTCTAATGGATTTTCTTGTATTTGAATTTGCTCTTTAGGTTTTATACACAATATATCATTTTGAGTTTCCATAAAATTTAAGAATGGAGGAGTTATAACTATAATGCTAGAAATAATAATTACTGCTAATATAAACTTTAAAACTATTTTCATTATATCTCCTTTCCTACAACATAGTCCATCATAACATCTTCAAGATTATCAGTAACTTCTCTAATATATCTCTCTGTTGTTGCTGGATTTGAGTGCCCTAAAACATTTTGTATCGTTCTTAAATCATATCCATTATTATACATATCTGTTGCCGCAGTTCTTCTTAAACTGTGTGCAGAAACCTTTTTTTGTATTCCAGCTTTTTCAGCTATTTTTCTAATCGTTCTATCTATACTCTGAGTTGACATCGGTTTACCCGTATTTGAAACAAACAAATTGTCATATTCCGTTTCTTTTCTAATTTTTAGGTAATCATCTATTTTTCTTGTAACTGTAGGATTGAAGTAAATTTTTTGCTTTTTGCCACCTTTTCTAGTTAAAACAGCATAAGAAGAAAGCTCTCCGTTTTTATTATAAAATCTAGTATATTCACTATAAGGTAAATTAATTAATTCACTAACTCTTAATGCTGTATTAAGAAATATTGAAACTATTGCTATTTCACGTTTATTTTTACAACAGTGCATAAACTCTTTTCTTTCATTATATGTTAGCCAGCTTCTTCTTTCTGGATTTATAATTGCTTTATTTTTACCAATTATTTTGCTATCTTTTATTGGGTTGTCAGTTATATTATATATTGGATTAGTAATTAAATAGTCATAAAAACTATTAATAGATATTAATTTTGGTCTGATTGTATTTTCTGAATTATTTTTTTCTTTTTTTAAATAATTATTCCAATCATAATAATCATCTATTGTCATCTTTTTAAAGTCTTCTATGTTTTTTATATTTTTAAAATTGCAAAAATCATTTATATATCTTTCATAATCTTGTTTTGTCTTTTCACTTCTTAAAGTATTTAAAAATTTCTCTACTTCTTTCATTTCCTTAACCTCTCTTTCATTGTTTATATTATAACACTAAGTTTTAAAGAAGTCAAGTATTTTTTAGAATTTATTTGTCTTCAATTGAAATTAATAGTAAATTTTCTCCGTTTCTATCGAAATACTCATTTACTTGATTTTCATTATTATCTTTATTAGACATATTTACATAAGCAGATATAACTTTTTCATCCTCAAGGTGAACATCAATTTGAGTTATGCTTTTCATCTCTTCTTCATAATCATCATTATAGTAAAAATTATCTACTGGATAAATATTAGCAACATTTGCCACAAGTAACATATTATCTACTAATAAAATATTTTCGAACAAATTGTCTGAACAAACTGAAGTATCAACTTTGTCATATTTTAATTCCAAAGAAAACTCTTTCATTGTATCTCTTTCAACTCTAAAAACGCTATAATCAGAAGTTTGAAATTCAATATAATCTACATCTTCTAATGTATAAATATCCTTCATTTTTATTCTCCTTATTTCTTTGCTATATTCTTAATATTTTTTATATTTTTTAGTTCAAAATTGTAAACAAAACTAATTACAATTGGGGTAATCATGCCAATTAAATATGGTGCTGCAAATCCTGCATATATAGTTGATATATAAATTGCTCCAAAGACACTTATTAAAGTCATTGCCATAACTAATATTAATTTTAATTTCATATAAAACGCCTTCCTTTCCTTAATTTAATTAAAATGGTAATTCTGTATCGTCTACACTTCCAAAAGTTTCATCTTCTTGTGGTTTTTCAATAGCATTTGGATTTTCAAATTCTTGTACTACTAATTTAAATTCAGAACGATTATTTCCATCTTTGTCTATCCAACTATCAAAACTTAAAAATGCCTTTTTTATGTTTATTTTTGTTTTGTCAGGGATATCTGTTCCTTTGGGAAATTGAACTGACAAGAATTTATTTTGCCATTCATCATTTAAATTTTTCTTCCCTAAACTTGTTGAATAAAATCCATTTGCATTTCTAAAAATCATTGTTTCGCCTTCAAAATTATTTCTTAACATTATCTTTTCTCCTTTAAATTTATTTTTGGTTTTCTCAACCTTTATTATATTATACACTATTTTATAATAAAAGTCAAGTAAAATTTTAAACTTTTTTCACATAAAAAATACTATCTTTTTCATAATGAGAACAAGGGATAGAACCAATTTTTTCAAGAACTTTATTTAATTGTCTTTGATTAAAAACATACCCTTCTTTACCTTTACAAAAATTTTCAAAACATTGATTTATAACATCTTCTTCATACACTTCTAAAGATAAGTCATAAGGTTCATTATCTAAAGAATATGGTGTACTTTTACTAAATTCGCAATATTTAAAACTTTCTTTATACTTCCCGTTATCTATTACTACAAAATCATTTGTTGCTTGAATAACTTTTCCCCTTACTTTTCTTATATACTCTTTTCCCTGGTCGTCATATTTATAAATCTCTGCAATTATATTTTCTCCAATAATAAAATCTTTCTTTTCCATCTTATATCCTCCTATAATACTAACTATAATATTTCTTTAATCTCTTAATTATATCCCCACAATAAGAATTTTCTGTGATTTCTATAAATTCTAAGACAGTATATTTCCCATTTTTTAAATCTATATTATTATTTTTACAGAAATTAATTCTCCCTTGTTCACAACTTCCTGTTAGTATATGATGCCACAAATAAAAGTCACTTGCTTTATATTTTCTGTTTTTTTGTTTGAATTTTTCTTTGAATTTTGCTATTGCTTCATCTACATCTAAATTATCGTAGATTTTTTCCTGTAAAGCCTGCATTGCTTTTTTAATTGTTTCTCCGTGTGCAAACATATTATTGCCTTTAACAATATAGCAATCTTCTGTTGTTAAATCTCCGTTTACGATTTTTCCTTTTGCAACGTTCTTGTTAATATGCTCAAATATTGTGTTTACTCCATCTATTTTATAAATTTTTTTGTTAATTATAGACTTTAAGCCAT
>JALFMW010000375.1 GCA_022782605.1 Clostridium sp.
GTGGTGATACTAAGTTTGCCGCAGTAATTGATGTCATATTCTTATGGTTACTTCTTCCTCTTGGGTTTGTGGCAGCTTTTAAGTTTAATATAAATCCTATATTAGTTCTTTTATTACTAAGATTTGAAACTCCTATCAAGACTGTATTTTGTTTATGGAGATTAAGAAATGATAAATGGATTAATATTTTAACTTAATTCCTAATTTATCAAATTAAATAGAATATAATTTTCTTAAAATTAAAAAGCCTAGATAAGTGATAATCCAGGCTTTTATCTTATTTAGTTTTAATATATTTAATACTACTATATGAACTGTATACTTTCTTGCCATTTACATTAATATAGGCCCTTACTTTATAATAGTAACCTTTTTTACTAGCTAGCTTACTATTTGTATAAGAAGTTGTAGAATTATTTTTTATAGTTTTTATATTTGTATATTTACCGTTTTTTGTAGTAGCTCTGTAGATTTCATATCCATTTGCTCCAGATACTTTTTTCCACTTCACAGTAGCTTTTTTACTTCCTGATGTTAAAGTTACAGTTGGAGTTGTTAAACTTGCTTTTGCACTAACAACTTTTGAATAACTACTATATACTTTTTTACCATTTACATTTTTATAAGCTCTAATTTTATAGTAATAAGTCTTACCAGTAGTTGCTTTTGTATCTTTGTAGCTTAAAGTTGAACTTTTTTCTATAGTCTTTTCCTTTATATATTTTCCTGATTCACTAGTTGATCTATATATTTCATATCCTGAAGCATCATTAACTGACTTCCATGTTAAATCAATACTCTTATATGAAGATTTCTTGGCAGTTGCAACAGGTTTTGATAAAGCTGTTTTTGCACTTATTACATCTGAATAATTACCATATATAGGTCTTCCATTTACATATTTATAACCTCTAACTTTGTAATAGTATGTATTACCAGTAGTTAAATTTTTATCAGTGTAAGTAAAATCTCTACTAATCCACCAAGGTGAATTATCTTCCACTCGTGCTATTGATTCATAAGTTCCATTTAAACTAGTTGATCTTAATAATTCATAACCACTAGCATTTAATACTTTAGTCCAAGACAACGAAATACTATTGGAAGTTTTTTTGTCTAAACTTAAGTATATTTTGCCACCCTCATATAAATTTTCATCATAATCATAGTCATCATCTACGGTAATTTTATAAGAAACTTCCTTCATATTACCTACTATAGCTGTAATAGTAACAGTTCCTTCACTAAATGTCTTTACAATACCACTTTGAGATACTTTTGCCACATTTTCATTTGAAGATGTCCATTTTATATTATAATTATTTAAATATGTAATACTAGGTAACCAACCAATATTTTTATTTACTACATATAATTGTCTTTCTTCATTTCTTTTCATATAAGGATTGTCATCTTCATATAAATCTTTATCTTCTAGGCTTATGTTTAACATATTATTAGATATGTCTATATAACTTGTAACCTTTCTATTTGCTGGTTGTGTTGTAGTTGTTGAATTCGCATCTGCAAAAAGCTGTGTGAAATAAAGTCTACCATTATTTTTATATACACCTATTCCTATGGAGTTAAAATTTTCATTCAAGATATTTGCCCTATGACCAGGTGAATTCATCCATGCAGTCATAACTTCTTGGGCGCTTTTCTGTCCTACGGCAATATTTTCTCCAGCACAGTAATGATTTATTTCCTTAAATTCAGGAATTGAAAAACAACTCTCTTCATTTGGTCTTGTATGAGAGTAATACAAACTAAGCTCATTTGAACGTCTCATAGCCCCCTCTATTAACTTTTTATTCATAGTTAATGGCTTTTGACCATTGGCAACTCTTTCTTTATTAACAATTTTTAAAATTTCATATGCTTCATCATAAAACTCTTCCCCACTTACAGATACTTGAATTATATTTTCTGCAGCTTGTGCTAAATGTACTCCTCCAAAATTGCAAATTACTAATGCTAAAGATAATAAAAAACAACTTATCTTTTTTCTTAATTTTGTCATAATATCCCTCTCTTACTAATTTCTTAACATATTAAAGATATCAATTTTTTATATAAACATCAATAATATCTTTCAATAAGCTTATATAATTTTTTAATACTATACATATTGTTTTTGTATCTACTATTTTCCTGCAACCACCATAAACATTGGAGTTGCCTCATATTTTAACTGCTCCATCTCATCCCAAACTAAACTATTAATATTACTATCCACTGCAATAACATTAAATCCAAACTTATGTAAATTTTCAATATCCCACTGTGGTCTTATATTTTTTGACATAGGTAGATTATATGCTAAATCTAATAAACCTATCTCATCTATAGAATGATCTGATTTAAATCCATATTTACACTCAAATTTTTTATCTGAAATTTGTTTTTTTAATCTACTTTCTTCATCATATATAAATGTGTACCAATTAGCATCAAAATAAATCATTCTACCATCTTCTTTTAAAACTCTCTGACACTCTTTGAAAAATTGATCTGGATTTTTTAAATTCCAAGTTACATTTCTACTTATTATTAAATCAAAAGTATTATCTTCAAATTCTAAGTTATGAACATCCATACATTTTAAGTTTAATTTCACATTATAATTTCTAGCATTTTCGCTTGCTTGTTGCAACATTTCCTCTGTTATATCAACACCTGTAACATCATGCCCCTCTTCTGCCATAATTATAGAAAATTCCCCCGGTCCACATCCTATATCTAAAACCTTCAACACATCTTTTTTAGGAGAATTATTCAATATTATATTTCTCCATACATTATGCTTGTAACATTCTAATTCTGTCCTATTTTGTTTTGAGTAAGAATATGCTCTTTTACTCCAATAATCTTTTATTATTTTCACATCATCTGTTTTATTTCCACAGTACTCTTTAGCATTTGTTTTTAATTCCATAATTTATTATCTCCCCTTATTATAAAACTAATATTTTTCTATAAAACAAAAAAGCCATGAAGTCACCTAGTCTTCAGACTAGTATGCCTTCATGGCTAACACTTTCAATATATTATTAATTTAAATTGTAGCAGATTTACTTTTTATGTCAACGATTATGAACTATAAAAAAATGACCTATAAATAAGTCATTTTTTATAGTTATATTCCCATAACTAGTACTATAAATACTATTATAAAATGTGCCACACCTATACCAATTGTCATTGGTAAGTTTGTACCACCTATTTTTTCTAAAGCCTCTTCCTTTTTCTCTGGGAATAATATAGATACTTTTTTTATACTATTTTCCACATGATCTTTATATAAAGCATTGGCATATACTGCTATACCAAATAAAACACATAAATTTAATATATTTCCTATATATGGTGTATAAGATGCCACCATACTTAATAATAAAAATGCACCTGCTTTAAAGTACATTTTTCTGTATACCATCCAGTATATACCCATGAAAAATGCGGCCCAGTTCCAAGACACGCTTTTTCCTGTGTCATCCATTTTTTTGAATTTTCTTTTATAAAAATTTTCATTATTTTGTATAAATAATGTAATTTCATCTCTAGTTACTTGTTCCATAAACTCATCTCTCCTTGCTGATGTTATCCAATTACCTACTATCTAATATTATATCAATTGTGTAAAGTAATTTATATTACAATTTTTTCCATAGCGATAAAATTTATGCAACTAACTCTTTTCTTTTAAAGAAATCTCCATACATATATTCTTTTTTATATTTAAATATAAAGTAAATTGATACTAACATTGTTACAACTTCTGCAAAAGGAACTACTAACCATACTCCATTTACTCCTAGAGTATTTGGTAAAAATAACATACCTACTCCAAAGAATATAAATGTTCTAAGGAAAGATATTAAAGCTGATACTTTACCGTTGGAATATGCTGTAAACATACCCGATACAAATATATTTATTCCTGCAACTAAGAAAGCAAGTGAAAATAACATAAATCCATCTAAACTTATATAAAATAAATTAGTTCCTTTAGTAGCAAATACTGATATTAATATTTCTGCTGACATTCTAGAAAGTACAAATGTTATTACACCAAAAGCTGAGATAATTATTAAACTGTACTTAACAAGTCTTGATAATTGTTCTTTATCTTTGCTTCCATAATTATAGCTTATACGTGGTTGCGCTCCTGATGTAAATCCTAGATAAGCTGAATTTAGCAACATTTGCATATATAACATTATAGTTATGGCAGCCACACCATCTTCACCAAGCATTTTTATCATTACTATATTAAATAAAAATGTAGTAACTGCTGAAGATAATTGAGTAACAAGTTCTGATGATCCATTGATACAGCTATCTTTTATTATCTTCAACTCAAACTTAGTTTTCACAAAATGAAGAAGATGTTTTTTGTTCATAAAATAAACTATTCCTACAAAAGAAGGAAGTATGTATCCTATACAAGTGGCAAGGGCTGCTCCTTTTACTCCCATACTAAGAGGAACTATTAAAACATAATCAAGAATCATATTAACTATTCCACCTGCTACAGAACTGATAAGTGCAAGCTTTGGCACTCCTGCTGTAACTAAGAAATAATCAAAAAACATTTTTAATATTATAAATGGTGTAAATATAACCATGTAAAATAAATAATCTCTACAATCACTAAATAGAGTTTGAGTTGAACCTAATAAGTAAATTATTTCTTTTATAAATACAATACTAAGTATTTCTATAATAAGTCCTAATACTAAAGCACTTATAGTTATAAGTGTGAAGTTTTCTCTAGCTTCTTCTATTTTTTGCTCTCCCATCTTCTTTGCAACTATTGCACTACCACCTGTGGCAAACATAATACCAATTCCCAGTATTACATTTATAATAGGGAAAACTATATTAGTGGCAGATAATGCATTTGCACCAACAAATTTTGATATAAACATGCCATCTACTATTGTATAAAATGAAAAGAATATCATCATTATTACTGTTGGCAAAGTATATTTTAAAAGAGATGGTAAGGTTACTTTTTTCTCTAATGAATTATCCATAATGACCTCCTTGAACTTTCATATTATTTAATATATAATAAACTATCCCGTTACAGGATAGTCAACTGAAAGGAATATAAAAATGAACGAAAATAATAAAAAATACTTTTCCACTGGTGAGTTTGCTAAACTCTGCAAAGTCCACAAGAAAACTCTCTTTCATTATGATGATATTGATTTATTTAAACCAGAAAAAGTTAATGAAAATGGCTATAGATATTATTCAGAATATCAAGTTGAATCATTTAATGTAATTTCTACTTTAAAAGATTTAGGTATGCCCCTTAAGGATATTAAGGATTTTATGGATAAAAGAAATCCTCAAAGAACTATCCAACTATTTGAGCATGAAACTAAAGAAATTGATAAAGAGATAGAAAATCTTAAACGAATAAAGGAAATTATCTATAATAAAATTAAAGTAATCAAGGAATCAGAAAATATTACAAATGAAATTATTATAGAATATCAAGAAGAGGAATATCTAGTACTTAGTAAACCTATTGATACTGCTAAATCTCCTTATGACATGGAAACTTACATGAATCACTTAAATTATTGCTATAATAATAACTTAAATATTGGCTATCCTGTTGGAACTATGAACAATAAAGAAAATCTAGAAAGTGGTAATTTTTCAAATTACACATATTTTTATACTAAAGTTAATAAGGATTTATCTAATGAAAATATCATTATCAAGCCTGCTGGAACTTATTTGGTTGGTTATTTTAAAGGATATTATGATAAGGTTCATGCTATTTACAAAAAAATGCTCTCTTATATCTCAGAAAATAATCTAAATATTATAGGTTATTCTTATGAAGATGTTCTCATTGATGAGGTTGCTGTGAAAAATCCACAGGAGTATATAATTAAAGTATCTATTCAAATAGCAAATAGATAGAGTTGAATAAAAAAGCCGTCATAAAACATTTTTGTTCTATGACGGCTTTTTTTAATTACAAGTTTATTAATTATATAAGTACAATTATTTTTTAAGAATCTAATTGACCTTCTCTAACTTCCTTCTTTTTATATGGGAACTTTTTATCAAATTCATCCACATCCTTGTCATTCACATTATAACAATCATTGAAAACAAAACATCCACTTACATTATCTAGAGCATCTTCCTTCAAACATCTCACCATGAAAAATGGAGCTTCATCTTCCTCTGGTATTCCTTCTAAATGAATATTATATTTTGATGCATACTCAAATAAAAACCTGCTATAGTAATTTTCATCTCCTGTAATAAACACTGCACTGTATCCTATTCTAGCAGCTTTTTGTAATGAAATTCTAATCAACTTACTTCCTATTTGTTTATTTTGAAATTTTGGGTTAACACTAATTGGTCCAAATGTGATAAAAGTATCATTATTTACTCCATCTACATACCCCTTTGTATAAACTATATGTCCAACAATTATGTTGTCATATAATGCTACTAGTTCCAACTCTTCAATTGAAGAATTTTCTTTATGTATATTGTGAACTACTAAGTGCTCACAGCACCCTGGTCTGTATATATTCCAAAATGCTTCTCTAGTCAATTTTTCTACATCTTCATAATCCTCTTCTTGTATTTGTCTTATAACTAGACTCATATATCCTCCTCCTTTTTGAGATATTAAATAATATTTATTATTCAACTCCATTATATTATATTTTTAACACTTATTAATAATTCCCTTTTAGAAAATAGAAATTAAAAGCTGTAGATATAAGTTTAATTGCTTATACCTACAGCTATTTTCATATTATTTTTTAGTACAAACACATAAAGCATTTGAACAGTCTCCAAAGCAAACTTGTCCGTTTAATTCTTTGAATGCTCTTACTTTATAATAATATTTTCTTCCTCTATCTAAATTCTTATCAATATAAGATGTTTTGCTCTTATCTGTTATTGTTGCAACTCTTATATATCTACCATTTTCCATATTTGATCTATAAACTTCATATCCAGAAGACTTGTGGACCATATCCCAAGATAATTGTATAGTGCAGTCTGATACACAAATACTATGCAAGTATTTTACTACACATGGACATGTTGTTGTATCTAGTATGTCTGAATAACATCCCCAGCATACTTTATCTCCTACTTTATTATAGGCTCTTACTTTGTAGTAGTAATTTGTTCCACACTCCAACTCTTTGTCTATATAGCATGTAGTTCTCTCTCCTACATTGCCTATACTTCTATAGACTCCATTTTTCATAGTTGACCTATAAATTCTATATCCTGTAGCACATTTTACACTACTCCATTTTAATTTTATATATGTGGAATTTGTGCATACCATTTGTAAATCTCTAACCTTTTCTGGTTTATAATCTTCAATGTTTTTACTTATAGTAATATATTTTTTCAAGCTAGGTAGATTATTTTTGTTAAATTGGGCAAATGACTGAGTAATATTTCCCATGTTGCATATTATTAGTGATAAAGTTAAAAAGACTAAAATTTTATTTTTAAATTTTCTTTCCATTACACTTCCTCCTATTTTGATTTTTTATGTAACAAGGTTATTTTCATTTATAATTTGCCCTCTATGTTTCAAAATATAATATTACATTATTAATAAAAAATAAAAAATTTTCTGCAACAAAAAAGAGCGTCGCTCTATTTTTAGTGCGACAACTCATTCTATTTAACTTACATGTAATTTGCTATAAATTCCACCACTATTAATTAATTCTTCATGACTTCCTCTCTCTGCAATTCCACTATCAGTAAGTACTACAATCTCATCAGCATTTTTTATTGTTGATAATCTATGAGCTACAACAAGATTTGTTCTATCTTTACTTAACTCTTCAAGAGATTTTTGAATTTCTCTTTCTGTCACATTATCAAGAGCGGATGTTGCTTCATCAAGAATTATTATAGGTGGATTTTTTAGAAATACTCTACATATGGAAATTCTTTGTTTTTGTCCACCAGATAATTTTACTCCACGCTCTCCTATATAAGTATCATATCCATCTGGTAAACTTTTGACAAAATCATGTATTTTGGCTTTTTTAGCTGCATCTATAATCTCTTCATCAGTTGCATTTGGTTTAGCACATAGTATATTTTCTTTTATAGTTCCTGTAAATAAAAATACATCTTGCTGAACTACACCTATATTTTTTCTTAAAGATTTTAAACTTGCTTCTTTTATACTAATACCATCTATTTTTATATCGCCTTCGCTAAAATCATAAAACCTTGGTATAAGATTACAAAGAGTGGTTTTTCCTCCTCCTGATGGTCCAACTAATGCTATAGTTTTTCCTGCTTCTATAGATAAATTAATATTTTTTAGAACTTGTTTATTATTTTCATAAGTAAATGAAACATTATTAATTTCTATATTACCTTTAATATTCTCAAGCTCTAGAGGATTTTTAACTTCTTTTTCCACATCTTCTTTCATTATTTCCATAAATCTTTCAAAACCAGTCATACCATTTTGATACTGTTCTGTAAAGTTAATAAGTTTTTTTATAGGTTCAATAAACATTTTCACATATAAAATATATGCTGCATAATCACCTAGATTAATTTTTCCTAAATAAGTAAAATAT
>JALFMW010000394.1 GCA_022782605.1 Clostridium sp.
TGTTTTCGATTTAAAGCCTGAATTTCATCAAGCATAAGAAGTATCCCATTATAAGAGAATAAATCTTGTTTATTTAAATCTATCACATCTTTTATTTCTTTAACTCCACAATTTACAGCATTAAGCTTTACATACTTTTTATTTGTATATTTTGCAATAATATTTGCCAAGGTAGTCTTACCCGTACCTGGAGGTCCGTATAAAATCATATTCGGTATGGTGTTATTAGCTAATAGTTTATTTATTATTTTTCCCTTGCCAATTATATGATGTTGTCCAACCATATCATCAATATCTTTTGGACGTAATTTATCTGCTAAAGGCTGCATAGTCTACCTCCTTTATTTTTACGAAATAAATTTTTATAATTTAAAAAGGTATCTTACTAAAGATACCTTTTTATACTAATAATTACTTCTTACCTTTTCAAGTTCTGGTATTAACTTGTCATTAAGAATTTTTATATGAGTTCCTTTCATTCCTAAAGATCTAGACTCAATTACTCCTGCACTTTCAAATTTTCTAAGAGCGTTAACAATTACTGATCTTGTAATTCCTACTCTATCTGCTATTCTACTTGCAACAAGTAAACCTTCATTTCCTTCTAGTTCTTTAAATATATGCTCTACAGCTTCAAGTTCAGAATAAGATAGAGTTCCTATAGCCATTTGAACAACAGCAGTTTTTCTCATTTCAACTTCCATTTCTTCACTTAAGCCTCTTAAAACTTCCATACCAATTACTGTAGCACTATATTCAGATATAACTAAGTCATCATCTGTAAATATATCATTATATCTTGATATAACTAATGTACCAAGTCTTTGTCCACTTCCTAATATAGGAACAACAGTAGTATATTTTTCTAATCTTTCTTGTTCATAGGGAAATACTTCTAATAATTTTTCACCAGTTAAGTTTTCTAACGTTTCATTTATTTTTAAAACACTATCTGTATATACTTTAGGGAAAATTTGTAGTTTAGTTTCCTCATCCTCTATAACAGAGCTATCTTGAACATCTTTTAAATAAAGGCCTATTACCTTTCCTTTTGCATTGATCACATATATATTAGCCCCTAGTACTTCCCCTAAAGTTCCTGCTAATAAATCAAATGATACACTGCTCCCTCCGCTTGTTTGAAGAGTTTTATTAATTTTCCTTGTCTTTTGTAATACTTCACTTGCCATTTAACCATCTCCTTAACAACGTTTAAGGCTTCAATAATTTAATATCCTCTAGTTTCTTAGTTATACGCTTAGTTTCCCTACTATATTTTAGCATAATATTATATCCTTAACAATAAAATTTCACATTTTTCTTAATATTCTGTTATTTATGTGATTTTATTCAATTATTCTACCTTCAGCCTTACATTCCTTATTGGAACATACTTCTTTTGTCTCATTTTTAGTTCGTTTTTCTATCATATAAGAACCACATTCTTTGCATACTTCTCCTGTTGGTTTATACCAACTTATAAAGTCACATTCAGGGTAATTTGAACATCCATAAAAGGCTTTACCTTTTTTAGATTTTCTCAGAATAATTTCTCCTTCTTTACATTTAGGACATTTCACCCCAACTTTGTTTACTAATGGCTTTGTATTTTTACATTCCGGATAGTTCTTACAGGCCATAAATTTACCAAATCTACCGTATTTAATTACCATGTTAGATCCACACAGTTCGCAAATTTCATCAGTTTCTTCATCCATATTAATTTTTTCTATTTTTTCGTTAGCTTCTTTAATTGCTTCTTCTAAAGGTTTATAAAATTCAGAAACTACTCTCTTCCATTCAATATCACCTTCTTCAATTTCATCAAGTTTACTCTCCATTTGAACTGTAAAGTCCACATCGATGAATTTTTGGAAGTTTACATCTAAAATATCAGTAACTATCATACCAAGCTCTGTTGGGTGTAAACTAGTCCCTTGTTTTTCAACATAACCTCTATTTAATATAGTTGTTATTGTTGGAGCATAAGTACTAGGTCTACCTATACCAAGTTCTTCTAAAGTTTTTACTAAACTTGCCTCTGTATATCTTGCTGGTGGTTGAGTAAAATGTTGACATGGTATAAATTCACTAACTTCCAGCTCATCATTTTCTTTTATAGGTGGTAATATTTTATCTTCTCTTTCTGTAAAGTTATAGATTTTAGTATATCCATCAAACTTCATTACAGAACCTGTAGCTCTAAATACTGCATCACCTATTTTACAATCCACATTTAGTACATCAAACTCCGAGTCTTCCATTTGACTTGCCACAAATCTTCTCCATATTAAATTATAAAGTTTAAATTGATCTTTGCTTAAAGAAGCTTTTATACTTTCTGGTGTTCTAAGTACAGAAGTTGGCCTAATTGCCTCATGTGCATCTTGTACCTTTTTCTTTTCTTTACTATCTTTTTTATCTGTATGATTTTTATAGTACTTTTCTCCAAGTTCCTCTAAAATATATGACTTAGATTTTTCCCTTGCTTCATCAGATATTCTTTTTGAATCTGTTCTTATGTATGATATAAGACCTACTGTTCCTTCGCCTTTTATATCAACACCTTCATATAATTCTTGTGCTACCATCATTGTCTTTTTTGTAGTAAAAGATAATTTATTTGCAGCATCTTGTTGAAGCATACTTGTTGTGTATGGCTTTGGTGCTGATTTTCTTCTTGTTTTAGATTCTATTTTTTCAACAACAAGTTTTTCATCTTTTATATTTTCTAAAATTCTATTAACATCTTCTTCACTATTTAAATCTATTTTTTCATTATTAAATGAGACAAACTTAAATGTGATAGACTCTTTATCTTCAGTTTTACCTTCTATTTCAAGACTCCAATATTCTTTAGGTACAAACTCATTAATTTCTCTTTCTTTTTCACAAATTAATTTTGTTGTTACAGATTGAACTCTACCTGCACTAAGACCTTTTCTAACTTTTGCCCAAAGTATAGGACTTATTTGGTAACCTAATAACCTATCTAGTACCCTTCTAGCTTGTTGAGCATCTACTAATTTTAAATCTATACTTCTTGGATTTTTGATTGCCTTTTTTATAGCATCCTTTGTTATCTCGTTAAATTCTATTCTGCATTCATCACGCTCATCAATACCAAGAATATAAGCTAAATGCCAAGATATAGCTTCTCCCTCTCTATCCGGGTCAGTTGCCAGATATACTCTCTTAGATTTTTTTGCTTCTTTTTTTAACTCTTTTATTACATCGCCCTTACCTCTAATATTAATATATCTCGGTTCAAAATTATTCTCTATATCAACACCTAAAGTACTTTTAGGTAAATCTCTTACATGACCAACTGATGCTTTTACCGTATAATGGCTTTTTCCTAAAAATTTTTCTATTGTTTTAGCTTTTGCAGGCGATTCCACAATTACTAATGCTTTCGCCATTTTTACACCCCCACCCTTATTTTTTATTAGTTTATACTATACATTTTATTATTCATTTCAACAACTAAATCTTTTAATAATAATTCGTTTATTATAGAATTTACCATTTTTATATCCATACCAGTATTATCACAAATTTCATTAATTTGCAAGATACCATTATCTTTTATTGCATGAATAATCTTTAAAGATTCATTACTTAAATCATTTAAATCCTTAATATCATATTCTATACTAATTTTATTATTAAAACCAGCATTACTATATTCATCTAAAATATCTTCAATATTTTCTATTAATTTTGCACCTTCCTTTATTATCTTATGACATCCTTTACTCATTTTGGAATTAATATTTCCAGGAATTGCGAATACGTTTTTCCCTTGGTCAAGTGCCAAATCTGCAGTAATTAATGCACCACTTTTTTCAGCAGCTTCCACTACTATCACACCATCACTAATTCCACTAATTATTCTATTTCTCTGCGGGAAATTACCACGAGTCACAGGATGATTAAGATTATACTCAGATAAAATAACGCCTCCATCTTCCAGTATTTCATGTGCAATCACACTATTACTTGAAGGTCTTATATTATTAAGAGGTGATGCTAAAACTGCAATAGTTTTACTTTTACCTTTCATACAACCCCTATGGCAACAGGAATCAATGCCAAGAGCAATTCCACTTACTATATTGACGTTTTTTTCAGATAACTCGTAACTAAAACGCTCTGCACAATAAATTCCATAAGATGTAGGCTTTCTAGATCCAACCATTGCTATATTCAAACTATTATTTATAATCGATAAATCTCCTTTATAAAATAATAATAAAGGAGGGTTATAAATATTTTTAAGATTTTTTGGATATTCTTCATCTTCTATGCAAATATACTGAATAGATTCTTTATATAATGTTTCCTTAATTTCATCTAAATTGAAACGACTAATATATTTTACTAGATTTTCTTTAATATTTAAACTTATATTTTTTAAATTATATATATCTTTTTCATTTAATTTTACAATTTCTTCTATAGAGCCTACTTCATCTATTATTTTACCAAGAGTTATGCTACTTATTCCTTTTATTGATTTAATATATAAATAAATATCCTTTTTATCCATAATTTTCTCCTATTTTTTAAAGTAAGTATCATAAGCTTTTCTAAAGGAAAGAGCTTCTAGAACATGACTTGAATTTATATTATCTTCACATTCCAAATCAGCTATTGTTCTAGCCATTTTTATTAATTTTATGTAACTTCTATTGCTTAATTGATACTTTACAAATATTTTCTTTGTAATTTCTTTAGTCTTATCATCTAGATTGCAGTATTTATCTATCATCTTTGATGTCATCTCATTATTTGTGTTGATATTTTCATTTTCAAATCTCATATTTTGAATTTCCCTTGCTATTTCTACTCTTTTTCTGATATCTTCTGATTTTTCTTCATTTGAATTGGAATTTAACTCTTCGCATGATACTTGATTTACTTCTACAAACATATCAAATCTATCAAGAAGTGGTCCTGACAATTTATTTTTATATCTTAAAATTTCATATGGCATACATCTACACTCCTTGTCTGACATATAAAATCCACAAGGACATGGATTCATAGCTGCTACTACCAGAGTATTGCAAGGGTACTTAACACTATATTTCACACGAGATATGTTTATATATTTATCTTCCATAGGTTGTCTTAAACTTTCCAATATTCTCTTATCAAACTCTGCTATCTCATCAAGAAACAAAACACCTCTATGTGATAATGCAATTTCACCTGGTCTGCAGTTACAACCTCCTCCCACTAAAGATTGAATAGTTGTACTGTGGTGTGGTGATCTAAAGGGTCTTTCTTTGACTATTCCATATTTATCATCAATCATCCCAGCTATACTATAAATTTTGCTAACTTCAATAATTTCTTCTTTATTTATCTTAGGTAATATAGTTCTAATACGCTTTGCTATCATGGTTTTTCCCGAACCAGGAGGCCCTATCATCATTAAATTGTGATTTCCTGCTGCGGCTATTTCTGCTGCTCTTTTTACAAAGTAGTTTCCTTTTACATCTTGGAAATCTTCCTCATAATCAGATTTCATATCATTCATTTTTAAATCACTATAATCTAAAGATATATGATGATTTCCATTTAAATAATTAACACACTCATTTAAATTTTTAATTGGTATAACTTCTATTCCATCTATAAAGTTGCTTTCTTTCAAATTATCATAAGGAATAAATATTCTCTTAAATTTTTTATTCTTAGCTCCAATGACCAATGGTAATATTCCCTTCACCCTTCTTAAATGACCATCAAGTGACAACTCTCCCACAAATACACACTCATTTAAATAATCATCATTTTTATTTATATATTTTCTAAGAATTCCTATGCATATTGGCAAGTCTAAAAATGACCCTTCTTTTTTCATATCTGCCGGAGATAAATTTACAACTATTCTTGATTTAGGAAAATCATAACCAGCATTAATTATTGCAGATTTTACTCTTTCTCTAGCTTCTTTTACTTCCGTACTTGGAAGTCCTACTACATTAAAGGCCGGCATACCTCTAGTTATATCTGTCTCAACTTTTACTAAAAAACTCTCTATGCCAATTAAATTATTCGAATTAATTATACTTAACATATTTCCCCTTTCTAAAAGGCATTTACAATATGATTTATTTTTTTATCAGTCAAATAAATTTCTATTACATCAAATCTTACAGATATATCCTCCAAAGAGTTATCTAAAATATAATATTTTGCTACATTTGTAATTTTTCTTTTTTTCTTATAATTCACTGCTTCACAGGGATATCCATAATTTATATTACTTCTACTTTTTACTTCAATAAAAACAAGTTCTCCATTCATTCTCGCTATTAAATCTATTTCACCCATTTTTGTTCTGTAATTTTTCTCCACTATTGTTCCACCTTTAGAAATAATATACTTTAATGCAATCTCTTCTCCTAATCTACCTTTTTCAATATTATTCATATTTTCACCTTATTATTTTTATTATGAAATTATGGTCAAGGTATTTATCTTATATACAAATATTTTTATAATTGACATTTTTTTACAATTTACCTATTATTGTAAGTAGGGGTCTTTGATAAAAAATGGAAATTTTCAAAAAGGGGAGAATAATTCATGTCTAAAAAACGAAAACGTAAAAGAAGAATATTAAATTATAATAGGGTAATAGGACTTTGCCTTGTTATTTTATTTATAATAGCTGGTGGTGCTTTTGTAGTAAGAGGAATCAATAAGAAGAACAATGATCAAAGTAAATCCCATAATAATATTGTTTCAGCTTTCAATCAAGACAATGAAGATGTGGAAACTTATGAGGCGTCTATCCTTGCTGCTGGAGATGTTATGGTACATTCGCCACAATTAAAGGCACAATATGACTCTTCTACAGGAACTTATAACTTTGATAATAATTTTAAACATGTAAAAAAATATGTTGAAGAAGCTGACTACAGTTTGGCAAATTTAGAAACTACTCTAGCTGGAAATGATGTATATCAATATAGTTCTTATCCAATGTTCAATTCTCCAGATGAATTAGCTGATGCACTTAAAAATACTGGTTTTGATTTATTATCAACAATCAATAACCATAGTTTTGATAAGGGTGATTTAGGTGTTTCTAGAACATTATCAACTTTAAAAGAAAAAGGCTTTGATACTGTGGGAACTAGAGAAAATAAAAGTGATGACGATTATTTAATTAAAAATATTAATAATATTAAAGTTGGATTTACATCTTATTCTTATGGAGACATAAAAGATGGTACAAAATATTTAAATGGTATTCAGGTATCTAAAGAAAGTGGCAACAAAATGAATGTTTTTGACTCTTCTAATGTGGACAATGCTTTTAAAACAATTTCTGCCACTTTAGATAAAATGAAAGATACAGATATTCAAATAGTAATTTTACACTGGGGTGTAGAGTATACTAGGGATGAAATCAGTTTCCAAAATCAACTTGCTCAAAAACTTTGTGATGCTGGTGTAGATATAATAATTGGTTCTCATCCACATGTAGTTGAACCTGTTGAAACTATAACATCAACTGATGGTAAAAACGAATGTGTAGTTGTTTATTCTCTAGGAAATTACATATCAAACCAAAGAAGAGAAACCGTTGGAGCTTACAGTGAAGATGGTTTAATGGTTAATTTTGAAATAACTAAAAAAAACAATGAAAATGAAGCCAAAGTAAAAAAAGTAACTTGTATACCTACTTGGGTAAATAAGTATAACAATGGTTCTAAAGATGTTTATGAGATTATTCCTATAGATGATGACTATGATTTAAATTCAATTTCTAATTTGAGTGAATCTAAGGTGGAACAATCTTACGACAATACTTCTTCTTTAATTGATACATCTAATATAATTACAGTAGTGGATTCACCTTTTAAATAGAATTATTATATATAAAACAATCCCCAATCAAAATAGCATGATTGAGGATTGTTTTTTAATATATTATTGTATTTGATTTAAATTTATTTATTTCCAAAATCTTTTTAGATATGCAAAATAAATTAAATTTACCAAGAAAATTACTAGAAGTTGACTTTTTATTATTTATTTTCTGAAATATAGCTTTTTATTATATTTTTAACCTTAGGTACCAAGTCTTGGTACCATTATTTTTCCATTGTTAGCTAAAGCCGAGTATGACATAAAAATCATATTATAATAAAGCTGTTTTTGCATCTTATTTATTTATCTACAAATAATTTTTTATGAGTATTATTTTGTCTTAAAATATAATTTTATTTAATTTACAACTAAATATATCCTGTTATATAATAAATTTTATTAAAACTTAGGAGGAATTAATTTGAACTTAATTGATATATATAGCAAGGATTTTCCTGTATTTATAGAAGAATTAATAAATACAACTGAATTTAAAAGATTAAAAAATGTAGGTATGAATTGTGGCTGTGAATATACTAGCTTTCCCATATTTGCTAAGGGTAAAGATTACACTAGATATGACCATAGTATAGGCGTTGCTCTTATAATTTGGAATTTTACAAAGGATATCAAGCAATCAATAGCAGGACTATTACATGATATAAGTTCTCCTGTATTTGCCCATGTAATTGATTTTTTAAATGGAGATCATGAAACACAAGAATCTACAGAAGAAAAAACTGAAGAAATAATAGAAAATTCTCTAGAAATACAAGCAATTCTTAGAAAATACAACTTAACTACTAAAGATGTTTACGATTATCATATGTATCCTATAGCTGACAATGATTCTCCTCTTCTTTCAGCTGATAGATTGGAGTATACTTTAGGTAATGCTTATTATTATGGCTTTAAATCTATGGAAGAAATAAAATATATTTATGATGATTTAACTATTAGCAAAAACGAATTCGATGAAGATGAAATTTCATTTAAATCTCTTCATAAAGCGATAGAATTTACTTCTGCTGCCATACTCAATTCCAAAGTATATACGTGCAATGAAGACAGATTCTCTATGCAATATTTAGCTGATTTACTAAAATTAGCAGTAAATAAAAATATTATAACTTTAGATGACTTCTATACTGTAGAAAATCAAGTTATAATAAAATTAAAGACAGATGATGAATTAAAATCATTATGGGATAATTTTAGAAATCTTTCTCAAATATACAC
>JALFMW010000004.1 GCA_022782605.1 Clostridium sp.
GATATATACATATAGAAATTTTAAAACTAGAAGAGAAATGGTATTGTACAGGATGCAATGCCTTTTTTAGTTGTTAATATAAGGCTTTGTTTTAGATCAATGTTAAAAATGATATAATAAAAAATAAGTACGCAATTGTTATATGATGCGAAAATTTAAAGGGAAATATTACACAGGTGGATTAGTATAAAGCTGATTTGCAGTCATAGATTTAATTCTATTCATTTCTATAGTTTAGATCCTAGAAAAGAGGAAAAGTAACTACTAAGTTTTATGGCTTAGTAGTTTTTTATTTATTAGTCTCTATATAATGATGTAAAATGAGTAAGGTTCACTTGTAATACTGAAACAATACGATGGCAAAAAAATAAATATTAAGGTGAAAATGATATAATATACATAGAGGTGAATTAAAATGGGGAAATTTACAACACAACAAATTGAAATGATTTCTACAAATGCTATAAATATATTTTTATGTAATTTTCAAAATATAAGTCCTAATATTAATTGGAATGACAAAGAACCATCTTGGGATGGAAATATATATTTATATGAAGACAATTCCCAAAAAAAAGGTCTTTTAAGGGGAAGAATACCTGTTCAAGTAAAAGGAACAGAAGTTAAAAGGTTTAGCAGAAAATTTCATAGTTTTCAGATGAAACTTAGCGATATAAAAAATTATTATTATGATGGTGGAGTACTATTTTTAGTAGTTGAGATTATAGATACTCAGAATACCAAAATTTTTTATAAATTTTTATTACCAATAGAATTAAAGCGAATAATGGAAGAAATAAAATATAATGACAAAGACAGTAAGGCAGTGCATATTAATAATGTATTAGATGAAGAAGTTAAGTTTGATATTGAGTGTAATGAATTTTTACTACATAGAAATAGACAGGGGATAAATGCTGTTGAAAGCGCTATTACTTTAGAACAAGTAAAAGATAAAGCTACAGAAATAGAAATAGTAGAAAGTAATATTTTTAATATGATAGGTAAAGATGTTTATTTTTATACAAAGGATGAATTTGGTGTATCTATACCAGTGAAAGATAAAGTGGAGCTAATAGAATTATCATATAAAGTAGAAAAAGATTTTATAATAGATAATAAAAAATATTTTGATAACTTTAAAATAGTAAATAGAAAAGACGGACAAATTAAAATTATAGGAGATGGATTAGAATTTGATATAGTTAATAGAACTATAACCTTAAGGAATTCAACAGAGGATATAGTTAGCAGATTAAATACATTGGAGTTTATAGAAAATGGTATAGAGAATAAAAGAGAGAAAGATGTAAATGAAGTGTTAAAAGTAATAGAGAAAGAAAAGAACCTAATATGTCAATTAATTGAAGCATGTGAACGATTTAATATACCTAAAAGTAGCACAAAATTATGTGAGATGACTGAGAATGATAGAAATGTTTTAAGAGTTCTTAAAAATATAAAATCATTTAGTCAAGTTAGTCCAGCTATAAGAGACCACAAAGAATCATACTCAATGAGCATAAAAAGGGTAGATTTCTTTGGACATAAAATACTTTTATTATATATAAGTGATAATGAAAATGACTATTATGTAAATTATTTCCAAAAAGAAGAAGAATTTGATATGATTGGAATTTCTAATGAAAAACGTGTATCAATAGGAAGATTCTCAATACTAAGAGATTTAGACTTGCTAGTAAGTAATTTTGATATAAGTATTTTAAAAGAGTCTATAAAAATGGTGAATGAGAGATGTAAAGAAACCGATATGACTATGTTAAGTGAACAATATAATTTACTTGCTTTAGAAGCCATAAAAGCATGGGATGTTAGTCATAACAATGTTTATTTAGATTTAGCTAGTTATATTTTTGATATGTTTGAACATTATCTAGACAATAATATTATTGCCATAAATAGAGCTCAAATTGAAAAGAGGATTAACTGCAGATTATACGAAAAAACTAGAGAAAATCTATATAGAATCAAACTTAGTAAGCTTGAAAAATTAAATTATAATAATGAGGTTATAGCAGCAATAGATATCTTATTAGAAAATGAAGAATCCTTTAAAAAACATTTTGAAGATATTGAAGATAAGAAGGCATTTATGGATTATCCAATATATACGTTATATTCAAAAAATGAGAGTTAAATTAAAAAACTATAAAATTAGCACATAATTACAATTAAGTTCAAGAAAAGTAAAAAAGTTAAATAAAAAATATAATTAATGTAAGTAATCTATACAAATAAATTATATGATAAAAGTAATGATTATTAATAATATTAATATAATGCGAACAAAAAGTAGGAGTTATACTAAGTGGTATGCGTCCTACTTTTTTATTATTAAAAATATTTCTAATATCAGCACTGTATTAAAATATAGTCTAATATAAAAATATTTAATTGATACTAATTTCGTCTTCTGAAGTCGTTGATTTTTTATCTGAAATCATATTACAAGCGATTGTAAATATAGAACCTATAATAATAAATAAAATACCAATTATCATATTTAAAGGAATAAACTCTTTTATAAATATAAATGCAAGTATTGGTGATAAAACAGGTTTGAAGAAAAATACAAGAGAAGTAGTATTAGCTGATGTTTCTTCCATTGCTTTAAAATAGGAAGCATAACCAAGTCCAGTTACGAATATATAAACATATAATACAGCTAGTATATTACTCATATTGTATCCTGTAAATAAAGGGACATTTGCAAAAATATTAAGATTAGAAGATATTAAAGATGAAGATATGCTTGGTATGTGTCCAATTAATATTAGAATTAACATCTCTAAACTTCCAAATATAAAACTAAAGCATGTGACAACTTCTCCACCGAATTTCTTGGTACTTTTCTTTCCTAAGACACCATATAAAGCAAATGTAATAGCTGCTAAAAGTGTAAATATAATTCCTATAGGTGAAAGTTTTATTGATAAGGGATTAATAATAATCAAAATTCCTAAAACTTCTAAAATTAGAGATACAATATTGTGATAATGAATTTCTTCTTTTAAAAATAAAAATGCAAAAGCCATTACAAATACAGGATTACAACTAAATATTACAGCTACAACTGAAGCTTTTGTATAAACTACAGCAAGTTGATAGAAAATCATGCTTACTACAACACACATAAATCCTAAAAAAATAAATTGCTTAATATCCTTCATTTCAATGGAAGCTTCTTTTTCTTTAAGAGATTTTATGGCAAAGGGTAATAAAATTAAGCTACCACAAAAAAATCTTTCAAATGTTAATTGAATTGGATTAAAACAACTTGATATGGATTTTAGCACTATTTCCATAGAACTAAATAAAATAGTAGCAATGGCTATATATAAATAACCTTTTTTCAATTTGACCACCTCCTGATACACTCAATATAAGAATAGTACTTTAAAATAAAATCATCAACAGTAGATATATCATAAAGAGAAATTGTGGTTATAGCTATATTTTTCTGCTAGAATTATCTAAATGAAATAATTATATATAAAAAAATCATATATTTATATAACAAATAAAATAAGAAAGGGGAGAGGACAATGTCAGAGGATAATAAGGTCAAAAACAATGACACTAGAGATACCTTTAGTTCCAAGGCAGGATTTATAATAGCTTGCATAGGTTCGGCAGTAGGAATGGGTAATATATGGTTGTTTCCATACAGATTAGGTCAATTTGGTGGAGCAGCATTTTTAATACCATATATTATATTTGTTATTTTACTTGGATGTACAGGGCTAATGGGAGAATTTGCTTTTGGTAGAATGACACAAACAGGTCCAATAGGTTCATTTAAATTTGCCCTAGAGACTAAGAATAAAAAATGGGGAGGAATTTTTGGTATAATCCCTGTAGTTGGGGCATTTGGTATAGCTGTTGGATATGCAGTAGTTGTGGGATGGTTTATTAAGTTTTTACTTGGCAGTATTACAGGAGAAATGTTAAATGCTACAGACTCAGCAGCATACTTTGGAAGTATAGCAGGTCCATTTGGTAGTGTAATTTGGCATTTTATAGCACTATTTATAACAGCTATAGTTTTATTACTAGGTGTTTCAAAAGGAATTGAAAAAGTTAATAAATTTATGATGCCAGCATTTTATATACTATTTTTAATATTACTAATTAGAGTGTTGATGCTTGATGGTGCATCTGAAGGATTACTATATTTATGCATACCAAAATGGGAAGTATTATCTCAACCTAAAACATGGATATATGCATTAGGGCAAGCATTCTTCTCATTATCACTGGCTGGTTCAGGTATGATAGTATATGGAAGTTATTTAAAAAGAGATATAGATATATTAAGTTCAGCTAAGAATACAGTTGTATTTGATACATTAGCAGCAATAACGGCAGGACTTGTAATTATTCCAGCAGTATTTGCTTTTAATCTAGATCCAACTGCAGGACCACCATTACTGTTTATAACACTACCTTCTGTATTTAAATTAATGCCACTTGGAGGAGTATTTGCAGTAGTATTTTTTATCTCTGTATTATTTGCATCAATTACATCTTTGATGAACTTGTTGGAAGTACCAATAGAAGCCATACAAAGTAATTTTAAACTTGAAAGAAGATTATCTGTTATTTTAGTTTGTGTGGCTGCATTTTTAGTTGGTCTATTTGTGGAAAATGGAGATATTCTTGGATCTTGGATGGACTTTGTATCAATTTATATAATACCACTTGGAGCATTTATATCAGGTGTAATGTTCTTTTGGATAATTGGAATTGATAAAGCTAAGGCAGAAATTGAAACAGGTTCAAAGAAGGTTTTAGGATCATGGTTTAAACCTATGGCAAAATATGTATTTGTACTTTTAACAGTTACAGTACTTATTGCGGGAATTTTACTAGGTGGAATAGGATAGTAATAAGTTGAATGTAAAATGTTTAATAAAATAACATTAATATATAGTTTTTGTTATAATTAATTTAGAAGAAAAAATTAGGAGGAGTAAGAATGATAATAGTTACAACTGAAAATATACCAGGAAAAGAAATTAAAGAAGTCTTTGGATTTGTTTCAGCAAGTACTGTAAGAACTAAAA
>JALFMW010000080.1 GCA_022782605.1 Clostridium sp.
AAGAATAACAAAAGGCTTATAAGTATTTAAAAATATTTATAAGCCTTAAATCATTTCTAATTCATCTACATTCCATACAATTTCAGCTTGCCAAGGTACTTTTATACCATACATAGCTTCATCACCTCTACCGACTTTATAAAGTCGATATCCTCTTCTTTCATATGAATCAGCAACTCTATTCCAATGTGTTTTAATATAAGAATCTTTTAATTTTAATAATTCACCTAGTTCTGCGCAAGTCATTTTAACCTATTTTAACCCCCATTTCGAAAGTAGATAAAACTCCTTATCTAAAAATTCAAAACATTTTACCAGTCTCTAAATTCATGATGCGGCAATCGTTGCTAGGAAGCATCCTCTGTCTCAGGTTCAATCTCATAAAGCGGTGACTGCCGCAGCCTGCCTTCCTTATCAAACCATACTTCACATAGACCAAACTTACCCATACCTACAACGCCTTTAGTACAAAAGGTCCCGCCGCAATACTTACATTCCTTTTTATCACATACTATTGTTGTTATCATCTATAATCAAACTCCCTTTTCTTCTCTTCATATTAATATTATAACAAAAATTTTTAGATAAATCAAACTTCTATTGTTTTTTAATAAAAAATAATATATAATAAATATATATGAAAAGGAGGAAAAGTAATGAAATTAAAAAAAGTATTAAAACATCTTGACTTTCTTAGTCAAATAAAAGTTTTTTCTTTTAATCCTAAATGCCAATCTGAAGAAGAACATTTTTGCGGGCACCCGCTTGATTGCCCCTATTGGATTGCCGATTTGCATTTAGATAATACCAATGATTGGGATGCTATTACTCTTATAAAAAAAGATAGAGATGGCAAACTGCTTGAAGATCCTTATTTAGAATTTTGGGTTAAGGAGGAATAAAATGGATAAAACAACAGAAAAAGAAATTATTGAATTTGATTTAAAATGTCAAAAACTTAATTTATTAAAGAAAAATAATATGATTACCAAAGAAACATATGAGAATATTCGTAAAAAGCTTATTGAAGAACTGCATAAATAAAAGGAGGCTTTAAAAATGGCACGAGAGAGATTGATAGCATGTGTTCATTATAGGGCGGAGGGCGTCTGTGATCTGGGTAAAGAAGGCACTTTCTGGCATCAGTGTCAGTTTTGCAAGACCTATTCTTCTTTACGACATGGAAGACCAGCAAGAGTTGATACAAGAAAACAAAGGGAAGAAAGAATAAGAAGAAAAGAAAAATTTGATTATTAATGTCAAACTTGTTTAACAGGTTTGACATAAAATTCATATATAATATCAAAAAGAAGGAGATATTTATATGAATAAGAATCGAAAAGGTATTATTTATGTTCACATTAACAAATTAAATGGAAAAGCATATGTTGGACAGACAATTCAAACATTACAAGATAGGTGGGGAAGAGGAAGTTTATATTCTACATGCACTCATTTTTATAATGCAATTCAAAAATATGGTTGGGATAATTTTGAACATAAAATTTTAGAGTGTGGACTTGATTATACTGAATTAAATGAAAGAGAAAAGTATTGGATTGAAAAATATAATTCAATACAAAATGGCTATAATATAAGAGAAGGTGGAAATGAACAACATTTAACAGAAGAGCATAAAGAAAAAATAAGGTTATCTAATATTAAAACATTAGGTAGACAAGTTATTTGTTTAAATACTGGAATTATATATGATAGCATTGCGTCTGCAAAGAAAGAAACTGGAGCAGAACATATAGGTGATTGTTGCTCTGGAAAAATAAAAACAGCAGGAAAAGATAAAAATGGAAATGCCTTATTGTGGAAATATATTGAAGACTATACTGGAAAAGAAGAAGTTATCATAACAAAACAAAAAAGAACCAAAACTAGAGTATTATGCATAGAAACAAATATTGAGTATAATTCAGCAAAAGATGCAGAAAGGAATACTGGAATAGATTCTAGTTCAATAGGAAGAGTATGTAATGGAAAAAGAAAAAGCGCAGGTGGATACCATTGGAAATGGATATAAAAAATTACCTGGCGGAAAACCGGCTAGAACCGACAACCGCCGCCATAAACAGGAAAGAATAATGCGGAAAGAGAAAATCAATTATTAATGAAAAAGAAAATAAAAATAATTTTTATATCTATTCTATTGTTATTATGCATCGCCGCATATAGTTGCGGAAATGCAATAGGAGAACATATATGGGATAATTTCTTAGAAGAAGCAGAATAAATTCTGCTTCTTTATTTTTTATAAAAAATATTATATAATATATATATAAAGAAAAAGAAAAGAAAAAGAGGTATTAAATATGATTAATATATGCGAATTTGAACAATCTTTTAAAAAAGAGCTTGAAATTCTTGATGAAATCAAAGAAGAATTAGAACTTGTTGAATATGATGAAGATGATAACAATATTGAAGATAATTTTTCACGACTTTTTTATAAAAATATTTCTGAAGATGCGGTTGCTTATGATACAGGTGCAACTAAACTCGTTCTTCTTAAAGAAGAAGATCCAAATTACGTATTAAAAATACCTCTTCATGGAACCAATCTCACTAGCTTTTTTGAACAAGCAAATGATTTATATGAAGACTATGCTTCTGATTGGGATTATTGTGAAAATGAAGCAATTAAATACAAAAATATTGAAGATGATGTAATTAAAGATTTTTTTGCAGAAACAATTTGGATAAAAAATCTTTCTGATGATATGATAATTTATGCTCAAGAAAAAGCTGAACATCTTACTAGCTATTCATTCACAAAAAAAGATCGTGAAGAGATTAATCGTGTTACTTCATCTCATGAATGGACTCAACTGCCATTCGCATGGATTATTAATGCTATCCGTTATTACGGATTTGAAAAAGTAGAAAAACTTTTTACATTTTTTGACGAGCATCCAGAGTATTCAAAAGATCTTCATAGCGGAAATGTAGGTATCGCAGTAAAAGATAAAAGACCAGTTATTTTTGATTATTCTGGATATAGAGAATAAAAATTGATTTTTAATAAAAAATATTATATAATATTTATATAAAGAAAGAGAGGAAATGCCTTATGAAATTTGTTTACTTTTGTAGAAATATCGAAACAGGAGAACCTTCTATTTTTACTTCTGAAGCTAATTTACCGGAAGGCATTATTATTAATGGAGTAGATGGAAAATGTATAATTGAAGATAGCTATACAGAGTCAGAAGATAAACTCTTTTATCCTCCATTCAAAAAAGTTTTAAATTTTTATGAAAAAGCGAGAGGAGCTTCATTATAATGTTTGATGATTTTGATTTAGAAATTCAATGTGAAGAATTTTATACTGAAGATCCAAGGGAGCTAAATTATGAATAAACGACAGGCAAAAAAGACAGAAATGAGAAGAGCGTTTGCGGCAGAACCCTATGCACATTTTTCTTATTCTGAAATCCGAAAGCACAATAGAAGATCACAGGTTTTAAGCATTGAATGCGCTAGAAGGCAGCATTATAATTATTGGGAAAACTGGACAAGAGGTTATCCAAATAGATTTCCTTATTCTAAATGGTCAAACCATAGTTCTTGTTTTATGTAAATAAAAATAGCCATCTAATATTTAATTATATTAGATGGCTAAAAGTGTTACATATGAACCTTTAAGTTCATATATCTTTCTTCATATAATTCTTGAATACCGTGATTTCCGCCTAACACCTCATGATAAATATGATACTTCCTTCGTATCAATTTGTCTTCTTCTGGTGTAACTGAACCTTTATTAAGGCAAGAGTAAATGAGTTCTTCTAACTCAAGTCCCTTTTCTTCTATTCTCTCTTGTCTTAATGCTTCAAGAATTTCTGATTGCTTTTGCATTTCATCAGAATTTTTATTTAATTCTTCTTCTAAATGCATTTGATTATTATTTAATTGATTTACAAAATAAAGAACTCCCTTGTCTTCTAGTTCTTCTTTTGTAATTTGATGCGGCGGTGCAGGTTCGTCAGACATTGATCCAGGTTCATTATTTATAATGATAGAAACTGGATTAAGGTTTTCTTGATCTGAGCCCCCGCCATCCTTTTTAACAATATTTAAAGGATTTTTTAGAATATTATTTTTTTCCATTTGATTTTCAAACCATAAAGAGCTTAGAAACCCTATTAGTGGGGATATAAAAAAGTTTAAAGAATCATTATCTACATTATTTCCTGAGACTATAACGATAAATAATGATACTAAAAATGAAAATAAAAAACTTAATCCTTCATTACCAAAGATATAGGCAATAAACTCTTTATAAATTCCTTTCTCTTTTGATTCTTTTTTTCTTGTAAAAAAGACAATATTTCCTTTTATTATAAATAATAAAATTAGGATAATTGCAATAACAAGAAAAACCATTGGATGAATTGGATTATTTCCTAACATGATAGAATATTTATCAACAAAAGAAAAAAACTGTTCCATTTTACGACACCTCTCTATTAAGATTTAAGTTTATCTCTTAAAGAATTATATTATTATACCCAAATAGTTTTATATTCTTTATTTTTTATAAAAAATATTATATAATATATATAGAAAAAAAGAGAAGAGGTATTATTATATGGAAAAAGACTTTGCTATAAACAAATGTAAATGGAAAGAAGAGAATGGGTTTAATGAAGCAGATGAAACTTTTATTTATTTTCCTACTGATAGTTTCAATGTTAAAGAAATATTAAAAATAGCAGGTTTTAAATTTAGTAAACTTCTTTTGTGGCATTGTGCGGAAATCCCTATCGGATATGAAGATAAAGTTATTAAAGTAAATTTTAAAGAGATTGGAGAGTACAGCGCCTGGGGTGCAGGATGGTTTAACCCTAATGCCGCCGCAACTATTTCCGCAAAACTTAAAGAAAAAAGAATTATTGTACCTTCTCATTGGATCGGAGAGATTGGTGAACGAATTAAAGATTTGCCTGTAACTCTTGCTAATGTAAGACATATAGAAACTAAATTTGGATTTACTCAAATTGTTACTTTTTACACAAAAGAGAATGATATTATTAAATGGTTTACACAAGTAGAAATTCCTTTTGAAATTAATGACAATTTGATTTTAACTGGAACGGTCAAAGATCATATTGAAGATAAGTATGAGAATGATAATAATGTAACTCTTTTTACTCGTTGTAAGATGAAAGCTATTGGTTAAATCAATAGCTTTTGATTTTTTTATAAAAATATTATATAATATATTTATAAAAGAAAAGAGGTATATTATATGTTAGAAACTTTAGATTTAGTATTTTTGCAGAGTATGACAAATGCAGATAAAGTAATTGAAGAAATCAAAAAAATTGAACAGGATCATCGACCTTTATTTTTAGAAGATATTTTTAATCTATTGGAAATTGATCCTTCAACATTAATTGCAGATGATTTAAGAAGAGTTGAAAAAGAATATGAGGAGCGTTTAGGATGTTAAATTTATTAGATTATATCTCAAAAGAAGATAATGAAAAAATTAAAAACTATATCGAAACTTATATGACAGAAGAAGGATATTGCGGAAATGATACTTTTTTGCGCTTTTGGGCAGAAAGCAAAAAGAAGCTTTTCCATTTGTTAGGGGGTCAGCTTATCGTAAAATATCCCTTTTCTTATACTATTGATACTTCTACATTAAATGCAAGAATGGGTAAACTATATAATAATCATAAGGAGTTTTTTAATTCTCTTTCAACAAAACTTAACGAAAATTATCGTAATGGTGAATATAATTTTTATGATAAAGCTTGCTGGTTTTGGGATTGTCATTTACTTAATAGTCCTACTTTTGATAATGTTTCCGAATCTCTTAAAGTAACAAATCTTAAAAATAAACGCACTTTTAAGATTCAGAAAGGAATGAAAAGAATTCGAGCTATTCAAAAGTTTATTCAATTTTTTGAATTACATGAATTAGAAGAAGAATTCGAGCAAATCCGACTTGAACATTCTATGATTTTAAATACAAAAGAAGTTAAAGGAAATCTCTGCTTATCTATCCATCCTCTTGATTTTTTAACAATGAGTGATAATGACAATAGCTGGCAGTCTTGTATGAGTTGGTCTAATACTGGTTGCTATAGATTAGGCACTCTTGAAATGATGGATTCAAATAATGTAATTTGTTGTTATCTTGAAACAGAAGATGATGATAATAATAAATATTTATTTGAAAGAAAGCAAGAAAAAGCAAATTTTAAAAATGAAGGAAATCCAGAATGGTATTGGAATAATAAACAGTGGCGGCAATTATTTTATATAACTAAAGATATTGCTGTTGGCGGAAAGGCTTATCCTTATCAGAAAAAAGAATTTACTTTATTCATTTTAGAAAAGATTAAAGAACTTACTGAAAAAAATTTAAAAAGAACATATTCTTTTGGTCCTGAGTTATATTTAGATATGATTCATATTGGAAGAAGTGATGCGGCTATGAGAATAACTAAAGATCGAATTGCAAAAAAGGATACTTTTAAACATAATATTGTTTTTGATACAAAAAGAATGTATAATGATATGTTTAATGATACAAAATGTGAATATTGGTGTATTAGAAACAAAGTCAAAAAAACTACTATGGTTAGTATCTCTGGTAAAATAGGTTGTGCTTGTTGCGGAAATCAGTTTAGTCTTGAAGAAGATTCTGAATGGGATGATTATAATGATCGGTATGAAAATACTTCAAAGCCATTATGCCCATCTTGTTATGATAAAAGAGATTGTTATTTTTGTCATAATGAAGAAGGAATTTTTAAAACTGTCGATATTTATAATAGAGATGGAATTAAATTTCAAATTTGTACTAATTGTTTTAATAGATTTTCAAAATGCCCTTGCTGTAATAAGTATATTTATCGTTCTTCTTCAAGTAGAGCATTTTTAATAAAAGACTCAAAAGAATATCAACAGGCAAAAGAAGAAGGCAATCTCAATGAGGTAATTCAAAAAAATGTAGATTTTGATTCATTGCCTTTACCAAAAATATATTTATGCGAAGATTGTTTAGATAAATATACGATAAAAGTTAAAAGACAAAATGGTTTTTATTGGCAGAATCTTGAATATTCTTTTATGTTTTATAAAGATGAAAAAGAAAAAGAAGAATTAGAAGAAAAATGTAAACAGTATCCTACCTCAGAAGATTTTGAAAATAAAAAGATTGTTATTCCAAATCGGTATTTTTAAAATTAAATTATAAAAAAAATAAAAAAATCCTTTTCTTTATATAAAAATTATTATATAATATATATAAAGAAAAGGAAATAAAGAAATAAAAAATAAAAATATTTATTTTCTTTTATTAAAAAATATGTTATAATAAATTATAAGAAAAAGGAAAAGAAAAGGAGAAGATGAATTATGACAGAAAAGAAAGTAACAAAAATGGAAGTATTAAAGGTAGTAAAGGCTTTTATGGAAGAGAATGCTGATCAGATCGAACTGACTGATAAGGTAAAAGTAGAAGATGTAATTGCATATTGCGATACTACTATTACACAGCTGGAAGCCAAGAGAGAAAAAGCTGTAGCAAAAGCAGCAGAAAAGAAAGCTACTGGAGACGTACTGAAAGGCAAGATTCTTGCGGTAATGAACTCTATGGAGCCAGATCGTTTCGCAACTGCGGATGAGATCCTTGAAGCAGTTAATGATGAAGATGCTACTAAGTCTAAGATTGTAGCTAGACTGAGCCAGTTAGTTAAGGAAGGCATTGTAGTAAAAGAGCTGGTTAAGCTTGATGAAGGAAAGAGAATGAGTTATAAGTTAGCCTAAGAAAAAAAGCTCTCTAATATTAGAGAGCTTTTTCTTTATAAAAAGATGAAAAATTTGATTTTTCATCTTTTTTTTGTTATAATATAATTATAAAAAAGAATAGGAGGCTTTAAATAAATGAAATACGCTCTTAGATTTTTTCAAGAGAGTCAAATAAAGGAAGCTGTTGATGAACTTATTATTAAATATACTCATAAAACAGTAAAACTTATAGATTTTGTTTCTAATCAACCAGATAATAAAAGAATTGTTATTGATGTATGTTCTTGTACCAAAACTGATTTAGAAGATAGTTTAAATATTTTTATTGCCGCAAAAGAAAAACATAAAAATATCGCAATTTTATTATCTCAATATCAAAAAGATATTCTTATTACTTTAGAAGAGCATATGATTAGTTTTTTCTTTCAAGAGGGAGTGGATACATGGGACAAATTAACTTTTCAAATTGGATGTGGAGTAAGTGACGTTTATATCACTAATGAATTTGCTTTTAATATAAAACTTATATCTCAAATTTGTCATGATAAAAATATTAAAGTAAGAATTTTCCCAAATGTAGCACAAACATCTTCAAAAATGAAAGGAAATTTAAACTCTTTTAAATTCTTTTTTGTTAGACCTGAAGATATTGATCTCTATGAAGATTTTGTAGATATATGCGAGTTTTTCGGTCCAATAGCAAAACAAGATATTTTATATAAGATATATAAAGATAAAACATGGAAAGATCAATTATCTTATCTGATTTTAGGAATGGATAAAGAGATTGATGGTAATACTATTCCACCAGGATGGGCAGAAAGAAGATTAACTTGTAATAAAAAGTGTTCTTACACTGGACATTGTAAAATTTGTGACTATGTTTTAGATTTAGGTGCGGCAATGCAAGAAAATGGATATAAATTTGAAGATAAGGAAATAGATAATGAACATACTATTATTAAAGGAATTATGCAGACAGACGACTCCTCAATTAATGAGGGTTTTGTGTAAGTATTTAAAAGAACATTATAAAAAAGTAATTTATAAAAAAGATTATTTGATGGCGGAAGGCGATCTCCCAGTATGCTTAGTAGCTCATTTAGATACGGTATTTGCTGAGCCTCCGCAAGACATATATGTAGATAAGGAGAAGAAAGTGATCTGGTCGCCGCAAGGATTAGGAGCAGATGATCGTGCCGGAGTTTATGCTATTGTAGATTTAATAGAAAAAGGTTATCGCCCCTCTGTAATTTTTACAACAGAAGAAGAAGTGGGCGGAATTGGAGCATCTAAATTAATTAAAAAATATAAAACTTGTCCTTTTGACATAAAATTTATTATAGAATTAGATCGACAAGGTTCAGATGATTGTGTTTTTTATAATTGCGGAAATGAGAATTTTGAGAAGTATATTAATAATTTTGGTTTCATAACTAATTATGGTACTTTTTCAGATATCAGTATTATTGCTCCTTATTGGGACATTGCCGCAGTGAATCTTTCTATTGGTTATTATTTAGAACATTCAAAAACAGAACATTTAAAATATGGAGAACTAGAAGAAACTATTGATAAAATAGTTAATATTTTAAATAATGCTAATGAAGCAGACTATTTTAAATATATGGGTAAAAAAGAAAACCATATAAATGATTTTATTTGGGATCCAAAAGAATGTTTAATATGTAAATGTAAATTTAATAATGCGAATAAAATAAAAATTACTGGGGCGGATAGTTTTGGAAAATATACCTACTATGTTTGTCCTGACTGTTATAAAACACATTTTAAATAAAATCTTTTCTTTTGATTTTTTATAAAAATTATTATATAATATATATATCAAAAGAAAGAAAGAGAAAGAAAGAAAAATGGAAAATGAAATGGAAGGTTTTATTTTAGCGAATAGATTATCCCATGTTTATATGGAAAAATTAGAAAAAATTGCTAAAAAGAATAATCTTGATTTTAATGTTTTAGAGTTTTCAATGATTTGTTTGCAGATATTTAATTATATCGTTAGAACAGATGCAACAATTTTAGAAGTAATTTCAAAAATTAAAGATACTTTATTTGCTATAAAAAATAAACAGGAAAAAGGAGAAATATAAAATGGCAAAAGGCGCGGAAAGTAAAGCTAAATTTATTAGCGAAATTTTAAAAACTTTTGAAGGATCTTTTCTTTATAATGGCGGAAAAGAAATTCGAGTTCCTATGCAGGAAGATGGTAATGATATTCAGTTAAAAATTACTATTACTTGCGCAAAAGAAAATGTAAATGCGGAGAGTGAAAATGCTATTCCTGGTGCTGCGGAAGTTTCGGTTGAGAAGTCATTGAACGAGACACAGGTGTCCCCAGCAGAGCCGCCGCAGATGACAGAAGCAGAGCGCCAGAATGTAGAAAATCTTATGAAGGCTTTAAATTTTTAAGCAAAAGGAGATAACAGGATGCATGTATTAAAACTAACTGAATGGCAAACTATATCAGGTTGGCATTGTGCAGATGTTGAAGATTTAGCAAATAATAGCGCACATTGGCTGCATCCTGCTCGTCTTCTAGGCATGACTCCCGCAGATTATATAAAATGGGCAGTAGATTTTTGTAATCCTATTGTTACTTGTAATAGTGACTATACTATTGTTCATTTTAGATGGGATAGACAATCAGATATGAGAAAATTTAAAAACTATATTAACAAAATAGCACGAGAAAAAAAATATTTCATATAAGAAAGAAGAGGTATTAATTTATGATATCTTTAATTCTTTGTGTAGCAGTATTATCTTTAATTAAAAGTTTTGTTATCTATTGGGTAGCAAGCTTACTTACAATTAAAGTTTCATTTAAGTTAATATTTTTTGTTGTTTTTATTCTCAATTTATTTGAGCTTCAAGAAGATAAATTGAAATTTTAAAAAATTTTTGATATAATATATATATGATAAATAAATAAATGATGATTTAAAAATTATCATTTATACGCGCCCAAGGTGATGCGGTTCGTTGCACCTGGCTTATATCCAGCGATTCTGGGTTCGACTCCTAGTGGGCGTATTAAAAGCATAGCTACAGCAATATTTTTTCTTCGTTGAAAGTGTAATAGAAAATATGCTTTGTATTTGCGGATATATCCGAATGGCATAGGAGCTAGTTTTAGAAACTAGATTTTGAGAGTTCGAATCTCTCTATCCGCATTTTTTATTTTTCTTGGACAGCAGAGATAAATTATATAATATTTATTTTCAATAAATAATACATTCATTGAAAATTATAAAAAAATATTATATAATATATATATCAAAAGGAAAAGAGAGGTAATAATAATGTTTAAAGTATTTTATCTTGATGATTTTAACCAAAAACATTTAGCTATTGTAAAAAATGTTCAGGAGTTACGTTTTCTTATTGATAGGTTTGGAAAAGTAAAAATTTTAAAAAATTAAAAAATTTGATTTATAACAAAATTTTTGTTATAATATATATGTACAAAATACAAAAGTATGAAAAAGTACAAAGATCCATCACAGTAATACTTGAAACGGAGGCTCCGCCGGGAAGGAGCAGAAAACGATTTCTTCATCTTTTTTAAGGAATCGTGAGTATAGAATCTTAGTTCAGTTGGTAGAATATTCGTCTGATTTGACAGACTATCAATTATTGATTATAGTGTTATGTTAAATTCTAAGCAAATTGGAAATCTTACAGAAATGGAGTGTATGTTAGCTTTTATGCGACATGGCTTTAATGTATTAACTCCATATGGAGATTGCGAAAGATATGATTTTGTTGCTGATGTAAATGGAATATTGATTAAAATCCAAGTAAAAACTTCACGTCCTGCCAGAGGAGGAGTAGAAGGAGCAATAGTTTTTAATACATCAAGTCAAACAACATCAAATGGGAAAATGGTTCATCATTCATATGATGATACTCAAATTGATTATTTTATGACTTTTTATGAAGGTATAGCATATTTAATTCCAGTAAATGAATGTAGTACGAGAGAGAAAACTTTAAGATTTCTTCCTCCAAAGAATGGGCAGATTAAAGGAATTACTTTTGCTAAAGACTATGAATTTGAAAAGGTGGTGAATGAAATAATCAATAAATAGCACTGTGAAATCACGCGAAAGGTCGTAAGTTCGAGTCTTACAGGTTCTATTAATGGGATATAGCTCAATGGTAGAGCACCGAGCTGTTAACTCGTAGGTTGTAGGTTCAAGTCCTACTATCCCAGTTAAAATAATCCGGTTTAGTTCAGTTGGTAGAACGCTTGCCTTGTAAGCATGATGTCGGGAGTCCGAGTCTCTCAACCGGAACTATATGGGGCTAGGGACTGCAAGGGGTGGTAATCTCCTGAATTAACAGGATATAATACAAGCCGCAAGGTGAGCTTGATACTCCAAACTCGTTAAGCCTATCAGCCAATGAGTATAAAGATATGGAGATAGGATAAGAAAATCAGTTAGGTTCGATTCCCAATAGCTCCATTAAAAAATCAAAAATAATTTGATTTTTTAAAAAAATTATTATATAATATTTATATAATAAAAAAGAAAAAGAGATACTGCGAAAGGAAAATTGTTCTAACTCTTTTTAAAAACAAAAGTAACAACACCCTAGGAGTTAACCTAGTAAATAGAACTTTGTTTGTCAACTACAAGTAAATATAAGTTGAATTAAGATTTTAGTAAGATAATATCTTACAACGCAAAATGATGACAACATATGCGTATTTTAGCGGAGTTCGTCACCGCTATCTGGCTGGTTCGCCTAGTTGGTTATGGCACGTGCCTGTCACGCACGAATAGGACGGGTTCGATCCCCGTACCAGTCGCTTAGCTAATTTAAATCTAGTCGCTTAACTATAATAGCTGCGGGTGGTAACTTCCCAAGAAACATAAAAGTTACAAAAGCTGCGGCGCAATCGTCTAGTGGTTTAGGATATTTGATTCTCAGTCAAGTGACGAAGGTTCGAATCCTTCTTGCGTCATCTCCCCCAAGAGAGATAGGTCTTGATAGGGTCTTTTAATGCGGACATTGAGTAGCATAGATTAGTAGTGAAGTTATTGTGGGGTTCGATTCCCCACCTACCGAATGGATGGTGGCATGGTGTGGGTAATGAAGAACTAATAATATCTGAATATTGAAACTATTTGCAGATAGCGTAAATAATGATATTCTAATCGGGTAAAACTTACTGCAATAAGTTTTATTTTACTCCTAGTAGTTTAAGTAAAATAATGCAATATCATAGATGTTTGGTTCAAGTCCAAACCTAGGAAATCGTTTTTACTTATTATTCGTAACTTACCTCTTTTTCTAAAAGCGGTTCTATAAGAGCCGCGGATAACGCGCCATCTTCTAACAGGTCTAGGATAGGAGCCTTGTTATTTTAGTTTAACAAGAAAAACGTTGGTCAGTCGAATTTAGACTGGTCAAAGATTTGAGTGCAAGACTCAAAGATAGCTCTCACGCTCCAGATGCGAGTTCGAGTCTCGCTGGCGTGATTTAACATTGAATTAAAAATGTTAAAGAATTTGAGATTTTAAAAAATTTTTGATATAATATATATATCAAAAGAAAAGAGAACATTGATAATTTAATATATTGAAGAAAAAACAAATAATATCTTAGTGTATGAAATGCTAGTCACATTGCTAAGGCATGATGAAAAGTGCTCGGCACAACGAAACAAGGATACTTGTGGATAGTGGACCGCATCAAAGATAGTGATATCGAGATGAAGAGGTTGGAAACCCAAAGTAAAGTCATGGCACTTAGTATAACGCAAGATAGCTTAGGACGCGATTCGGCGGAATAATAGAAAGTAAGATGAAAGTCTTACCTCTCCTAGTTAGGCTATATCGGGGTGGTACCCAATAGCAATCCTAGGAAATACCAATAATCCGTTTTCCAATGAAACCTTAGAAATAAGGATATAAGAATTGTATGCAACTTTGAGTAGCCTAATGGAGTGCAAATTCGATTCGACTTAATTTAAAACAATAAAATATAAATAATAGAAAATTTTATTACAATAAATTATGCTGAATGACTTAGGTGAAAGATGTAGGTAAACAATCCTACCATAGATTTGGCGGCAACGCTGGGATAAGGAAGTTTAAAGGTAGCTCCTTTAAGCTCAGCCCTTATCTCCTATGTAAAGTAATAATCTTGAAGTTATATTAAAGTAGGTTGAAGAACCATTAATTGTTTTTCCTTGAATATATTAAATATCAATAAATAATGCGGGGTAGAGGAGCGGTTCCTTGTTAGACTCATGATCTAGAGACCTGGGTTCGAATCCCAGTCCCGCTATTAGAACTTTACTTATTGTTTGGTTCCTATAAAGGTTTTTAGTTTTTGTACCAGTTAAACAAAAACTTTTTCTTTCCCTCTCAGTTTTAGAGGTATCTGTTTAAAAACCTCATTTAGATAAGCGGCGGTGGCGTTGAATACAATATGTATCAAGGTTAAGACGATATTAACCTAGCTTCCGCAGCAACTTTGAAAATTATAAAAAATTATTATATAATATATATATCAAAAGAAAAGAGGAAATGAAATGACAAAAAGCGAGAAATTAGCACTTATGAAAAATCGTTTAGCAATTCTTGAAGGATCTCCAAAAAATATTAAATGTCCTGGAGTTGTTAAAAAATTAAAAAGGAGAATTAGTTCTATAGATATAGAACATTAAATAAATTTTAAACACGAACAGCAAATAACAAATAACAAATTATAAAACTTTAAAGATTGAAGATTATAAATGTATGTAATGTGTTTAGTAATGCCGATTTAGCTGAGTTTGGTAAAGCAGTTCCTTCATAAGGAAAAAATCGTAGGTTCAAATCCTTCAATCGGTATTAAGGGTGAGTAGACGACTAAGGAGATCGGTCAAACTGTAAATTTGATGGCTTTAGCACCGAGTGGGTTCGATTCCCTCTTCGCCCATTAACAGATAAATTAAATCATTGGATCAAAAAGCAAGATAGATATAGCTTTTTATTAAAGAGCAACAAAACTTGGATTGTCTCTTTAAAAGTTAGGTTTTATCCCCCAGTCCAAGTTGGGTAATAGCCTGAAACTATCAAATTAACACTTGTTTCTATTGAATACGCGGATAGATATAGAACGAAGCACTTAATTAAATTTATTCCTTTAATAAAAATGGAAATAAAAATTCCTAATTAAGTCGGTGGATAAGTGAACCACCTTTATATGCACCCGTGGTGAAATTGGCAAACACGTAGGATTTAAGCTCCTATGACTTCTGTCTTGTGGGTTCGACTCCCACCGGGTGTACTATAAAGTATGAAGGCTTCAGTCCAGAATCTGAAGTAAGTCATCTCGGCGCCTTATACTTTATATATTTATACATTCTGCGCAGATTCTAATTATTTATTATTATTGAAATAGGTATGTGATCCTATAATAAAAAATCACATAAAACTGGCTACAGGGTTGGCTGCTGTAGCATTTGCGGAATAGCTTAATTAGGTAGAGCAATCGTGTTGAGGAGCGATAAGTTATGGGTTCAAGTCCCATTTCCGCAGCTAGAAGAAAAATTGCCGATAGAGAAATTTCGTAATAAATTTTTTCAGCAATTTTTAATGTAGGTTGTAAATAATAGTAAAGTAGCAATTTTTCTCCTTTTTTGTACGTGTCGCCTAGTGGCTAGGGCAACGGACTTTTAATCCGTCCAAGTTAAACTTGATCGAGGGTTCAAATCCCTCCACGTACATTTCTTATTTGTGGTGATGACAGAGCTGGTTTAAACCACTTCTTATATTAAGCCGGTATGGAGTAATGGTATCTCAATAGATTGCTAATCTATCCTACTTTAATTAGTAGTCTGCGTTCGAATCGCAGTGCTGGCGCTGATAGCAAGTGAATTTATTCACTTGCTATTTTTTTTTATTCACAAATAAGGTTGCATTAGGCTATCGGAGCGCGGAGGACCGGAACCACCGAAACATGAAACTGAAATTGTATTTTGAATTTTTTTAAGACGATT
>JALFMW010000095.1 GCA_022782605.1 Clostridium sp.
CTTTAACAATATAGCAATCTTCTGTTGTTAAATCTCCGTTTACGATTTTTCCTTTTGCAACGTTCTTGTTAATATGCTCAAATATTGTGTTTACTCCATCTATTTTATAAATTTTTTTGTTAATTATAGACTTTAAGCCATCGCCATCGCCATCGCCAGAGCCAGAGCCATCGCCAGAGCCATCGCCAGAGCCATAGCCAGAGCCATCGCCAGAGCCATAGCCAGAGCCATAGCCATAGCCATAGCCAGAGCCATAGCCAGAGCCATAGCCATCGCCATAGCCAGAGCCATCGCCAGAGCCATCGCCATCGCCATAGCCATAGCCAGAGCCATAGCCATAGCCAGAGCCATAGCCAATTTCTATTTCTAAAAACTTCTTAATTTTCTCTTCTAACATATTAGCCTCCTTAATTTTAATATTTCCATTCTCTAACTGCTAAGATGTTCTTTTGAGCTTCTTCTGTACAAGGTATAATCTCTATTGCATCTATTAAAGTTAATTCATCTACTGTTACTGTAAATTTACAATTCTGAGGCTCTTTTGTTCCACTTAGTGCTAACTCGCTTATACTACAAGCACCGTCCCAGTACCATAATCTTCTTACTTCTCTCATTTTAACTTCTTGACCATTTCTTTCTTCTATCTTTCCAAAGAATACTCCGCTTCTGTCTCCTCTTACTATATAATACAAATCTTTCATTTTAATTCCTCCTTCTATTTTTGGTGTATTTACACAATTATTATCAAATTAATGGTAAATCATTTATCATAAATTTTAAAACATTATAATATCCATATTTTTTAAAACAATATTTCGCCAGTTCTATCGCTGTATTTTTCTGAAAGCCATAGCTCATTACTAATTTTATAAATCTTTTCTTTGTAACATTTTTAACTACAAAATTTGCAGAAATTTCATTATTAATATAAGAAGGCGCTTCAAAATAATCTTCATAGTGAGGTTCTCTGTGAAATTCAATTTTGCAAAACTCATTAGCGTTCATATGAAATTCTTTCCCATCTGTTGTCCTAAATATTACTTCATTTAATTTATTAACGTCTTCTCCCATAATTTCTCCTTTAAAATATCTTTGCCCCAACAAATTTTTCTATCTTAGCTTTAAGCTCTAATTCTTTAGTAGAAATATTTTGTAATTCTAACTCTTTTTGTTTTTCCAAAAAATCAATTGTAGCCAAGTTTGTTTTCATTTGAGACTGCAATAAATTATTTTCCGTTTTCAATTCTTCAATAGTCTTATCGTTTTGTTCTTTTACTTCTGAGTAAGAATTTTTATTTTCTTCTATTTGAGCATTTAATTCTTTAACATTCTCTGTCATTGCTTGAATGTATTCTTTATTAAATTCTTCCCCAAGTCCTAAATCTATCTTATAAAGTGTTACTAATTTAGATTTATTCTTATCAATTACAATCAGCCATCCATTTTTATTTATTCTAAAATAAGCATAGTTATGTTCCTTATTTTTACCTTCCCAAAATGGTTCTGAATATTGATAAAGTTTCATTATTTGGTCTTTAACTAACTGTTCATTTTGAGCTAAAAATTGTTTTATTTCACTTCCTGCTTTCCCCATTGCTCTTTCAACATATCTTTCTAGAACATGTTGCGTAAATTCTAATTCTTCCATATTCTTATTCCTCCTTGACTTTTTCTAAACCTATTATACTCTTAATTTTCGAATTTGTCAAGTAGTTTTTGAAAATTTATAAATGAAAAGATATTCACTAAATTTAGAAAAATAAAAATACCAATAATTTCTCCAAATAAAAATATGAAAAGTTTAAATAAAACAAAAATAATTAATAATGAAATCAACACACAAATTATAAAATTTTTATTCACCTTTATCATTTTCTCCAAAATAATTATCTTTTATAAGTTTTTCAATTTCTCTTGTTTTAGTAGCATAAGCCTTTAATCGGCATTTTCTATAACCGTCTGACCATTCTGTTCGTAAACTTTCTTTTATTCTTATATTATCATTTTCAAGCCTTTTACAAATATATCGAATTGTATTATCTTTCCTGTCTAGTTCTTCTTTTACTTTTTTATAATCTTCAAGAATATCTTTTATAGCATTATAACTTACATCTCCTATGGTATATTCCTCATATTCTTCATAATCTATAAAGGCTCTTGATAAAAATTTTTCAACAATTTCTTCATTCGTCATAATTATTCTCCTCTAATAATTGTTTTAAAACGTCTATTTGAGTTTCAAAGTCATCTATTAGTACACAGTCACTTGCTGGATGCAAACCTTCTATATTCTCTTTTTTTCGTTTTATCAATTCTTTTATTTTTTCTTTTGGAATATACTTACTTTCAATAATCTCTCTGAATGATTTTTCCTGACAATTACAAATATCAATTTTTGTTTTTAATCTTTTATTCTCTTTTTGTAGCTTTTCTATTAGATTTAATATTATTGTTATTTGTCTTATTGTTTCTTTCCCACATTTTACATTAATATCTCCTTCAAATAACATATTACTTTCATCTATTGTTGCTCTTAAATTATAAAAAAATTTAACTGCTTTCTTTTCTTCCTCGTTCATTTATTCCTCACTTTCTTCTATTAGTTCTTGTAATACCTCTATCACCAATTCTCGAACTGTATTTTCTGTATTATCTTTCCCATCACTACCGCCAGACATTTTTAAATCTTCTATCTTGTCTTTTATTTTTTCTTTTTTAATAACATAATTGCTAGCATTTTCAAATAAATCTTCTTCTAATTTTGAGGTATACCAATTTTTATGAGCCATTAATTTTTTTAGTTCATCATTCTTTTTTTGTAATTCTTTAATTTGTTGCTTTAATTTTTGTTCTGTTTCATAGCTTCCTCGTTCTAAATTATTCCATTCTTCCCAGGCTTGTTCTTTTTCTTCCTTTAATATTTCATTCTCTTTTAATAAAACTTTGTTTATTTCCAATACTCTTTTATAATCTAATAAAATATGTTTTAAACTTATTAAATCTTCTATATCTAATATAGCTGTCATATTTTCATCTTTTGCATCTATTTCTTTTTTAGATAATTCTATTATTTCTTCTATGTTCTTTATATCTTCTTCACTATTTTCTTTCACTTAAAATACCTCCTACATAACACCCTATATTTTCTTCTTTTGTATTTTTTCCTAGATATAAAATACACTTGTTATTTATATTATTCATACAATTTTTACATTTTATTAAATCCACTCATTTCCACACTTTTCACACTTATATACAATGTGGTCTATTTCCATATCTAAAAATTCGCTTTTCATTCTTCCGCCACATTCAGGGCAATGCAAACTAAATATGTCTTTAATTTTTTCTATTATTTTTTTCATTCTTCTCCTCCTTCTAACAAAGATAAGGCTTCGTTCCTAGAAATATTAAATTCATCTCCTAGAATACTAATTATTACTTCTTCGTCATACATTTTTTTTATATCTTCCTTTAATTGTTTTATTTCTTTATCTTTATCTTTTAGTTTTAATTTCAATTCTTCAAATTTATTTTTTAATTTCAATGCTGATTGTATAGAATTTTCTTTTCTTTCAAGTTGTTCATTTCTTATTTTATGAATTTCGTGCTCGGCTTCATACATATTCTTATATTTTTTTAGTTCGTTCACTACTTTTTTGTAATCTGATAAAATATGTTTTAGTGCGCTATTCTGTTCTTTTCCAAAAGTTACGTCTACTTGCATATCTATTTCTGGGACAGAACAACTTTCATATTCTTCAACAATACTTTCTATTATTTTTATATCTTTTTCAAAATCATTTTCCTTCATATATTATTCCTCCGTATAATATAAAGTATTATTTTTCATTATATAATCTTTGTGATTTTTCGTGTCTACATAATATAAAATTTCGTTCTTGTAGTCGTCTTTTACGGGTTTTAATATTAATCCAGAACTAATTTTTTTTATTCCTATTATATTAGTTATAAGTAGTATTATATAACAAATCAGTTGTATTATTCCTAAAATTTTCCAACGTTTCATTTAATACCTCCTTTATTGTCAGAATTATAATATATTTTAATAATTATACTATCGTGACATCCTGTTCCACTAGAATTAACATAATAATCTCTCATATTTATTGTGTAAATAAATTGTTTGAATGTTATATATTCCATTTCTACTTCTCCTTAAAATCTTTTAAATAAACTATTTTTCCTTTTAATTTTATGAAATAGCCTTTACTATTTTTATATATTGTTTTAAAAGTAAACATATATGCTTCTTTATCATATATTATTAAATATCCTAGCGTTGCATTCTTTGCAATGAAACCCTCTTTGTGTCCTTCAAAATATTCCTTTTTGCCTCTTTCTTCTATTAAATAATATTTTTCATAACAAGGTTTCGCTTCAATTAATTTCATTATTTCTTCCATTTAATTATTCTCCCAAACCTCACTTCAACAATTTTATTTTTAATAAATGGTCTTTTATTTCTCCACCAAAGAAAATAATATTTCCTATCCTTAATTTCAATAAAGATTTGATGAAAGACTTTATATCTCTCCACATCCAATATTTTTCATCATTTTTTTCGTCTTTTCTACGAAGGTAGTCTACTAACATCTCAGTATCACCGCTTCTATACTCCCATTCGTGGTCTAAAAAATAGTATTTTTTTTCAAAGTCAAAACGCCAATATTTTTTTATAAATTTTGACGTAATTCTACTATCCCATCCATTTCCAAAAGCATCTCCTATTATTACACTATAAACATCTTCTTTGTATTTAATAATGTATCTAATAATGTTATTGTGAGAGTTCAAACTCATCTTATCTATTTCTATAATATCATTTCTAAAGGGAACTACAAATTCGCATTCTGCAAGAGTTCCATCAAAAATCAATTCTTCTTTAAAATTTTCTTTTTTTGAAATAATTATAGGGTTGTATATTTTATAAAAAGTCAAAAAATAATCTCCTAAATCTAAAACTGCATGACCATTAGCTCTTCTTAACTTTAGACTTATTTCTGAAGGTATTTCATCATCGTCAATTTCGTCATCATCCAACCATTTATTATTTAAATAACAGAAACCTTTATCTGCACATTCTTTTGTAATATCTTCTCCATTTTTCCAAACATATGCTCCGTAATTGCTGTATGCCATACTTACCTCCTATTCTTCCTCATCTTTATTTATAAAAGCTAGAATTAAATTTCTTGTGATTAAAAGCGGAATACTTAATTTCCAACTAAAACCAATTAAAATTGAAGTCGCAATATCATTAATCCAGACCTCAAATTCATCTAAATACTCTTGGTCTAAATATAAATATTTCAGCAATTCAATTACAGTAACAATTAAACTTATAACTAAATACATATCTCCTCCTAGTCATCTAAAAAATAATCTTCTATTGATGTTTCGTCGGCTCCTTTGTTCCTATTATCTACATCTAAAGGGATTGTTTCTATCCATTCTGTCCACATATCATTTCCCTCCTTATTAACAAAAATTAATCCGCATTTCATTAATTCTTTTTTCAGTGTATTCTTATCCATATTATTAAAAACTTCATCTAATTTTCTATCAAATTCTTCTCCATCATATTCAAATATATTCATTATATAATCACCTATATCTCAACAAAAAGTTCTTTAATCTTGTTTATATCGTGTGTTTCCAAAAATTTCTTTTCTTTTTCATATAAATAATCAATAATATCTTGACCTATTGTAACATTATGAAACTTTATATTAGTATTGTTATAAAAACCATTTAAAGAATAATATTTATATGAACCATGAATATAATTTAACTTTATAAGACATTCCATATTATCTACATATATGCTATCAAAGTCTGCCGAAACTTCTCTTTCTGATACATAATACGTTACTTTTAAATTCTCCAAATCACTCAAATGTAATTCATAATCACATTTTAAAAGCTTAATTTCTTTCTTTTCTATTTTTGGCTTGAAATCTTTATTTATTATAACTTCCATCTTTCCTCCTTAATATTCTAAATAAATTGTATATTCAATATTGTTATTATTATTTTTATTCTCGGGCAAATCATATACTGTAACATGCGTATAATGTATTGTTAAATATATTGCAAAAATTATAAGTATTAATGCTCCTATTATTCCAACAACTATATCTAAATGTTCATTCAATTTTTCTTTTATTTCTTCTATCTTTTCTTGAGCTCTTTCTCTTTTTGTAGAAACATAAGGATATTCTTTTTCACAGCCTATCTTTATATCATCGTTCATATTATCCCTCCTAATTTTCAACTTATACGGGTAGGTTTTCGACTAAAATCTACAATTTAAAAAACTACTTTTGCTTTTGTTTTTGTTACTTTTAATTTTGCTCGGAGTTTTCTTGGTTTTCTTCGGCTTCAAAATAGTTTTCAATTATCCAATTTTTATAATCTTCATTAATTTCCCCATTTTTCCTTATTAAATTGTTTAAATCTTCACTATTAAGTTTATTTATATATTTTTTCTTGCAATAATTTCCCAGACTTTCATCAACAAAAATATATAATTTTTCCATAAAATCTAAATTTTCGTTTTTATTTTCTCTATATCTACTATTGTCATATGTCGCTTTTAATAACCTGTATTTAAATATCCTTTTATTATTGTCTTTTATTAAAATATAAAAATCAAAAGTCTCGGCTTGAATTAATCTTAAGTAATTTTCTTGTTGCACCATTTGGTTAGCACTTTTTTTCTTTTTTCTTTTGTAGAATAAATTGATTATCTCTATATTAAACATTTTTTTGTAATAATTTTTTATTCTATTTGATATTATCATGTAATTAAAATTCCTTTCTTGCATAAATTCTTGGGTGAATTGTTTTTCTTTCTCTTCCAATTCTAATTTTCCTCCTTTCTGTGATTTTATAATATAATTTTACCACAAAATTTTTCATTTGTCAATATGTATTTTAAAAAAGATAGTGTCAATATTTTTCGGGAAATTGTATAAAAATTTTTACCCTTCAAAATTGCTCTATAAATAAACTGTTTTAAACAGCTTTATATTCTAATAGATTTCTAAAAAATATTCTTTCCTCTTGTGTTCCAAAATTC
>JALFMW010000182.1 GCA_022782605.1 Clostridium sp.
ATGGTTATATTTGGATTACCTATAGTATTAAATCCAATATATATAATACCATTTGTTTTAGCACCAATAGTAAATATATTAATAGGATATGGAGCAACTTGTGTATTTAAAATAATGCCACCAATAGCATATGGTGTGCCATGGACTACACCAGGACCTTTAGTACCATTCTTAGGAACAGGAGGAAATCTTGTAGGTCTATTAATGGGTATAGTATGTTTAGCAGTTAGTGTATTAGTATATGCACCATTTGTAATAGCAGCAAGTAAAGCAGCACAAATGAACGACTCAGAAAAAGAATTAGGAGAAGGTGCAATTTAATATTGTATAATTAGAGGTGATATAAATGGAAGGTATGGAATTAATAGCATTTGAAATTATAAGCAATGTTGGAACAGCAAAATCCTTAGCAGTAGAGGCTTTAAGGGATGCTAGAGAAGGTAAATATGAAGAAGCAGAAGAAAAGTTAGCAGAAGCATCAAAATATTTTGTGAATGGTCATCATGCACATGCATCATTAATACAAAAAGAAGCATCAGGAGATAAAGTTGAACCTTCATTAATAATAATGCATGCAGAAGATCAAATGATGTCAGCAGAAACTATTAAATTCTTAGTAGAAGAAATGATAGAAATGTATAAAGATTTAAGAAAAGAAAAAGTAAGTGTATAATTTATTTAAGTATAAATATAGATAAAGAACTAAAATCTAGTTATTAGTTGGATGCTAATAACTAGATTTTTTATGGTATAATATTATAAAAGTTGACAACTGGGAGGGCATTATGAAGAATAGAAAAATATTATTTTTTGATATAGATGGAACTCTGTTATCTCACAGAACACTGCAAATACCAGAAAGTGCAAAGAAATCAATAAGAAAAGCAAAGGAAAAAGGTCATCTTGTTTTTATAAATACAGGTAGAACTATTTCTGTAGTAAATAAAGAGATTAAAGAATTAGGATTTGATGGATATATCTGCGGATGTGGAAGTTATATAGAAGTTGATGGAGAGGTTATTTACTCAAATGATATTGATAAAAGTAAATACGCTGAAATAATAAATAAAATAGAAGAATATGATTTAGATGTTGTATTAGAAGGAAGAGAAGCTGTATATTACAACAGAGACACATCTACAGATGCTATTTTAACTGATTTTATAAAAAATAATTATCCGGTAAGCACTTATAAAGATGAAAATCTTCAATTTGATAAGATGTATATGAAGTACGGAGATAATGAAAATCTAAAAGATTTCTGTGATTTTACTAAGGATTTATTTGATTTTATAGATCACGGAAATGGTGGAGGAGAAATGGTTCCAAAGGGACACTCTAAGGCAACAGGTATAGATTTTGTATTAAATCACTACAATATTGATGATAAAGATAGTTATGCTTTTGGAGATAGTAATAATGATATTCATATGTTTGAGAGAGTTACAAATAGTATAGTTATGGGTAATGGAAATCCAGAATTATTTGAAAATGCTACTTTTGTAACTAAAGATATAGATGAAGATGGTATAGAGCATGCTATGAAACACTTTAATATAATATAAGTAAAATTAAATATAATAATTAAGACACCTTAGGTATTTTATTCTAAGGTGTTTTTAAATTTCTAAATAAGGCCTTATTTTTAATATTAAATCAATGTAATCATATATTTGATATATTTTTTAAAAAGTTAATATAATTATAGTTAAGGGGGTGTGGTGTAATGTTACCAATAGAAATTTTAATGAATAATAAAACAAAGTATATAAATACTACTGGATTACTAGATGATTTTGAAGATGTATATAACTTTCATAAATCTATGAAGGAATATAAAGAAACGCCATTATATAATTTGAGAAAACTTGCAAGTAAACTAAATGTAAAAAATATTTGTGTGAAGGATGAATCGTATAGATTTGGATTAAATGCTTTTAAAGGTTTGGGAGCAAGTTATGCATTGGAGCAAATTATTAAGGAAAATCCTCATGATAACTATACATTTGTATCTTGTACTGATGGAAATCATGGAAAAGCCTTGGCTTGGAGAGCAAATACTTTAGGATATAAATCTATTATATTTATGCCAAAGGGAAGCGAAGAAAGAAGAGTAAAAGCTATTGAAAAATATGGGGCAAAAGTTATTGTTACTGATATGAATTATGATGATACAGTAAGATATGCAGCTAATTTTGCTAAGAAAAATAATTATTATTTAGTGCAAGACACATCTTTGAAAGGTTATACAAAAATACCAAATGACATAGTAATGGGATACTCAACTATGGCGAGAGAAGCATTAAATCAGATGGATGAAAAGCCAACGCATGTATTTGTGCAAGCAGGAGTAGGAGCAATGGCTGGTGGTGTGATTTGGTATTTACATAATAAGTACTCTGAAAAATTACCTTTTGTTGGAGTAATAGAAGCAAGTCCAGTAGCATGTATTTTCGAATCAGTTAAACAAAATAAAAATGTAGCCATTGGTGGAGAACCTTATACAGCTATGGCAGGGCTTAATTGTGGAGAAGCAAATGCTACAACTTTTCCTTTGTTAAAAGCTAGAGCTAGTTGTTTTATAAAATGTGAAGATGAGATAACTTTCAAAGGAATGAGTAGAGCTAAAGATCCTATTGGAAATGATAAATTATTTAGCTCTGGCGAATCAGGAGCAGTAGGACTTGGATTTGTGGAAGAAGTATTATCTAATGATAATTATAAACATATAAGAGAAAAACTTGGGTTTGATGAAAATTCTGTGATATTAGTATTTAATACTGAAGGTGAAGTAAGAGATGATTAAGATTGAAGAAGTTATATAAAAATGATAATATTTATAACAAAAACTTAGAAAAGAAAGTCAGCGTAAGAAAGTATTAACCATCTTGAAATCAAGATGGTTATTTTTTAATTCAATTGTGCAAATAGATAAATGATGGTATATAATTGAAATAGAAAATTTGTAATTAATAACCATTTATAATATTTTTAGAGATAAAATTATAATGGGAAATTATAAAAATACAAGGGGCTAATGAAACAAAGAAAAATAATAATTATCAAAAAAGACTAAGTGGCCCAAAGTTTTACTTGAAGAATGGTTTTATTGGAGGGGAAAGTATGAAATGTCCATATTGTAATAATGAAATGGAATTAGGTGTTATACATGGGGGAAGGGATTCTATTAAATGGATTCCAAAAGAAAAAGATAGGGGAGGAATTCTATCATATTTTACAAAAGGTATAAACCTTTTAGAATGGTATGATTCAAAGCTTGAAAGTTGTTATTGTAAGGAATGTAATAAAATAATTATTGATGTTCCAAAACAATTGTAGAATGTATAAAAATCAGTGTTAAACTAATTTAGAAAAGGATGTTCCCTTAGAAGATGCTAGGGGATAAATATATAATTATAAAGTAAAAAGGAGTTTACAAAATATAAGATGACATATGAAAATAAATTTTTGCCTGAAGTAGGTTATGAAGAAAAAGATAATACTCATTCAATTGAAATAAAAGGTAATTCAAAGTGTCCTTGTTGTGGTTATCTTACAATTCCCAATAAAGGAGATGCTCTAGCTTATATATGTCCAGTATGTATGTGGGAGATTGACTTATTCATTAAAAGTGATGATGAGTCAAGTGATTTAAATAAGGGATT
>JALFMW010000218.1 GCA_022782605.1 Clostridium sp.
CATGATAATCATTCCACTAATTAGTAACAGGATCAAAGTAATTACCTTCGCTCTCTTTTAATTTTATATATTTCTTTCCATTAATAATAGTTGCTGGAACATAATCATTATCATCTTTATACCAAGTCATATTAGCTGGAGTATTTTTTACATAATATTTACTAATCCAATTCTTATAAGAATTTTCAAAAGCATTTCTATACTATGGTTTAATATCCCATTTATCTGGGGTTCCTGGAATATAACTATACCAAGTTTTCTATTCTGCTTTTGGATTATTTTTTAACCACATATCTCTATAAGCATCTTTAGGATCATCTAAACCAAAAAATGCTCCCCAATCATGACCACCATCTGGTTTAAAATCCCAATTTAATCCTCCAGTATTTAATGCTCCTTTAAAAGTATTATTCTAAGTTTTCTAAGTTTTCTAAGTTCTTTTCTACTATTTAGGAGAATTATAATAATACTTTTTATTTCCTATTGTAAACTAAAATCTTCCATTAGAGTCTTTAGTAACTCCTTTTTTATTCTTAGCGGCCCAATTTACAGCAGTATTCCAGTCAGCTTTCTTCATTCCTGACTTTTCATAATTAGCTCTCCATGCCTATCTTTGAGAATCCCAAATATTTCCTGCTAATAGATTAGCATTAGTTCTATTAGCATAGTCTCCTTTATATTTTTTTTGTAAATACTATCTAGCTTCTTGTGTTAATCCTTTAGACTTACTTCCAACTATGTTTCCATTAGCATCAACATAATTTCCATTTTTAGTAAGCCATAATCTTTGCATATTAAATTTTGTCATATTTTATTAATTAGTTCATTTTACTAAATATTCTATCTAAAGAAGTTCCCTATTTATCTTTATAATTATCTTTGCCAGTCTATAAATAATTTAAAACAGATTGAGGTCTAAACCACATTCCATACATTAACTATGCTTCTGTTTTTCCTCTTGTTCCATATTTAGATGTATATGAATCTAGTAACTTTTTATTATAATCGTATAATTTAGATGCTCCTGCTATCTATTCACTCACAGTAGGACCATAGCCAAATTTTTTCTTAGTAGAGTCAATAAATCCAAATAGACCAGAGGCAGAAGATGTTGGATTTTTAGCAGAAGGATTATAATTAGATTCATTATATGCTATCTATAATAATACTTCTTTTTTAGTATTATCAGAAATCTATTTATCCATAGATTCTTTTACATTATTATATCCTTTAGTTTTTGGTACCATCTTTTTAAATGGAATATACTATATATTATTAAATACATTATCTTCTTTATTAATATCTTCATTATTAGCTATATCTAAATCCACTTCAGGTAAGGTAAAACTCTGCTCTATCTAATCATCATTTACATAGCTAGGTTTCTTTATATTAGCTATATTATTATTATAAATAGAAATATACTTCTAATAAGGCCACATTCTTTCATCCATCATATCTAATTTCATACCCTCCTATGCTTTATTTATAAGACGATAATTAAATTCAGACACAGCAGATTTATCAGGACCAAAGTGCCAATGTGGACCAGTAGCTCCGGTATAATGAAACTTTCCATTATAATCAGTATATCCTCTTCTTTTATCTGTTTCTTCTAATATTCCCATATTATGAGATTTCATCCAAGATACTATTCTTGGATTAGAATATATTTCATTTCTTAAATCATCATAAGTATTCCCATCTGATGGTTTAATATCGTATGCTAAACCAGTAGAGTGATAACTCTTTGTTCCTTTTGAAGTTTTAGTATTTCTAATATGACTAGTTACCTTAAAATGAACTCCTTCTTGTTTTAATAATGTTTCTAAATCAACATTATCTTCTTTAGGAATATCCTATTTAGAAGGATTCTATTTTTCTATAACCTAATCAAATTTTTCTATAAGAGGATTAAGTAATGGTTTTTCGTTATTTTTAATATTATTAGATTCCTATTGTATATAGTCTTGAGACATTAAATAAGATGGTTTTCTTACCTAATCTATGCTGTTATATAATGAAATATATTGTGGATTTTCTTCTTGATTAATTATATAATTAATTTCCATCTAATGTTATTAATCCTGCATGTAGTTTTTTATGACAGTTAGAACATATACAAACACATTTATCTAATTCTTTTTTAAATAAGTTTGGAGGAAGAAATTTTACTGATTGAGAAATATTGTATAACTTATTTCTTAAATGATGAAATTCTAAACAACATTTAGCATCTTCCCCACATATAATACATTTAGTTTTTCTTTGATTCTCTAATACCTTATTAGTTTTATAGTATTTATTCTTCATTAAACAAGATTGCTTGTATTAATATTAACTCCAGTTATTAAAGGTAATTTATGTTCTTTATTAAATAGATTAACTTTTTCCTTATCTAAATTTCTTCCTCTATTTATTTCAGTATTCCAAAAATTAGGTCTTGCATTATATCCTTTACTTTTTAATACCTTTTTAAACTACTAAAAATTTACTGTATTATTTAACTATTTATATCTACCATTTGTTAAACTATCTGTTGCTTGCTTCTACCAAGTATTAATATTATTACTTCTCTTTCCAAATGAATAATAATGGCCTGGTCTATTATCTTCTACTGTATAAGACAAATGAGCAGTATCAAATGCTGGCTATGCATTTATTCCATTATCTAATAAAGCAGCATATCTCTATACTACTTGTGGCTAATTTTCCTATATAGCTAATGGTAATAGTTTAGTTCCCTATTGAGCTAATATTCCACCGTTCATATGCCATTTAGCTGCATTCTTTGCAAACTATGCTCTTTTTCTTAAATAAGAAGGAGATGAAGGATCTGATAATACTTTAGAAGCATATTGCTATACAGACATTCCATGTCTTTTTGCGGATTCTGTAAACTTACCTCTATTCTTCTTTTTTATATGAATATCTAATTTATTTCCTTTCTTATACTTCTATACAAAAGAAGCTGTTAAATTTACTTTATTCATCTTAATTTATAACTTTATAATTACAAAATTTATTGATTATTTCTCTTATATAACCAAAATTCTATTAATTTATTATCTCTATCTTTAATAAATCTAAAAAATTCATTTAAATTATTTATTTTTTCATTTATATTTTCCATTATAATAAAATTTTATAAACTTGCTTGATTTATAACAAATATAACATTAAATTTGATTGATACAAATAGGAAATAGATAAATGATTATATTTAATTTTTATGAATATGTAATAATAGGAAAATGATTAATCATAATTTTTAAACAATCAATTAAACAAATGAGTTCAAACACTAAAGAGTGGATTTAGTATGGAAGTGCCATATTTATGATACTTTCAGGAACTGTATTATCTTTTATTTCTTTCTTTACTTAGGGAACAGTTGTAGGTGGAGTATTAATGTATTTATCAGAAGCATTAGTATTCTCTGGAGCAATATATGGAGTAAACCTATATTATGGAACTAAGTTTGGTGAATTTAAAACAGATACAATACGATAGATCAAAGAAATTTTTAATGAAACACGTGATAAAGAACAGTCTAAAGATTAAGACTTATAAAGTAGTTAATTGGTAATTATAAATTAATTAATGTAAATGATCTATGAAAATTGATAAACAAAACGGAGACGTATGTTTTAATGATGAAAACCATATTTACTGGAATTTAAAGGATAATAGTAAATATATTTCAGTTACTACCTTAATAGAAAGATTTGGGCAACCATTTGATGAATCCTTTTGGAGTGCATATAAAGCATTAGAAAAAATAATGGAACCAGAAGCTTGGAAGATAGAAAGATCAAAATTATTAGATACTAAAAAATTCGATAAGTCTCTTTTAGAAATATATAACATTTCTGAAAATAATTTTAATAAAGCCCAACAAGATATTTTAGATGAATGGGCAGAGACTAATAGAATCTCTTGTGAAAGAGGAACAAAAATTCATGCAATATTAGAGCATAAGATGTATGATGCTGGAGCTAATATAACATTTAAGAAACTTGGAATAGGAGGAAAGTTTATATGTAATAAAGGGCATCTGCCTTTAGATATAGAAAATGGAGTATATCCTGAATATCTATTACATTATGATTCTCCTGATGGTATATTAAAATTAGCAGGACAAACTGATCTTCTAATTAAAAATGGAAATGATATTTATATTGGAGATTATAAAGGATTGCCATTAGATACAAAAATACCAACTTTAAGTGGCTGGAGTACTATTGCAGATTTACAAGAAGGGGATATTATTTTTGATAAAGACGGAAATTCTACAAAAATATTACATAAATCAGAAATACATTATAACCCATGTTATAAAATAACATTTGATAATGGTAGAAGTATTATATCCGATCATGAACATAGATGGCTAATTTCTTTTAGAAAGAATAAATCAAAGAAAAGACCAGATGGGTATGAACATACAGTAATGACAACTGAACAAATATATGATTATTTGAATAATCTAGAAGAAAGACGTTCAGATTTAATACCTAAAATACTTAATTCTAAACCGTTAAATTGTTCTACAAAAAATCTTCCAATTG
>JALFMW010000225.1 GCA_022782605.1 Clostridium sp.
AAAAATTTGAAAAATAAAAAAAATTATTGTATAATATATATATTAAAAGAAAAGGAGAAAACAAAAATAATAAAAGTTATTTTATAAAAAAATAAATATTATTTGAAAATTATAAAAATTTTTGATATAATATTTATATAAAGAAAAGAGATAATAAATCATTAAAATATGATTCATTATAAAATAATATTTATGTTTTAAAGACAAAAGTCTAATAAATATTATTTTTAAAGAATAATTAAAACTCTAGTTATTCTTTACACAGTATATTGAAATGTAAACGGGACATATCTTTTTTAAAAAGAAAATCACCAAGAGTTTTTGGTTAAATTGATTATCCGTTAAAATTTTTCTTTTGCTCTAAAAAAGATCGTGCGGTTAGGACATGACAATATGATTCCTACGCGTCGTGAAACTACTTAATTGATTATTGGAGGGTATTTTATTGCCTATTACCTCCTGCCTACCTTGTAATTGATCTACATGCAGAAACCTCCTAAGAACGGTAGAGTAATAGGTCTAAATTAAAAATATTGGGGTGTAGTCTAGTTTGGTATGACGCGCGATTTGGGTTCGCGAGGACGGGGGTTCAAATCCCTCTACCCCAACTCTATAGGTCGTTAGTATAATGGCATTATGCAGATCTCCAAAATCTTAGATATCTGTTCGATTCGGATACGACCTGGTTAAATATTTATTGTCCCTTGGTGTAGCGGTAGCACATCGCACTTTGACTGCGGCGGCACGAGTTCAAATCTCGTAGGGGCTGCTATATATGGTTGGAAACCATATAAAAATAGAATATGATGGAAAGTTACTCTGATCGAGAATGCATAGCTTTTAAAGAGTGAGCCTAGGCTCTTTGAGGACAAACCTACACCATCCGCATGTGGAAAGCGTTATCATCACATAAACTCTTTTAGCTTAATGGATAGAGCACTACGCTACGGACGTAGGTTGTGGGGGTTCGAGTCCCTTAAAGAGTGTTAAAAAAATAAATAAAAAAGAAGAGGAATTAAGTAATGGCAAAAGGATGGAAAACAGTAAGAGGATTTAATAACTTTGGAAGAAGAGATACTAAGAATGTAATTCAGAGTAAGAATTTTATTAAGAATACACGCACAATTCCTGGCGGAGATGGCTTAAAGGAGTATAGTGAAGCTTGTTATAAAGCAAAAAGAGATAGAGAAGATTCTATTCTTGCGGCAAAAGAAGCCGATAAACTAAAAAGTGAAGCTCTTTTAAAAGAAGCTGATCGTATTATTAAAGCGAGAACTTCAAAAAAAGCAGCTAAAGTTAAAACAAAATAGATTTTAAATAAGAATAAAGGCATACAGCAAATTTAAAACTAGGAATAATTTTTAATTACTTTTTAATCAAAAGATAAGAAAAAAAATAAAAAGAATAAATATTTTATTTATGCCTTTAGAAAAATAAAAATAAAATATTGACTTTTTATTTTTTTCTTATTTGATCCTGTAGTATAAAGGTAGTGCGGAGGACTGCAAATCCTTAGGTCTAGGTTCGATTCCTAGTAGGATCTTTATATTAAAATAAGTTATGAAAATAACTTTCTTAAAAGGAGAAAATATGGGAAAATTATTAGATGGTTTAAAAGATGAATTTAATTATGGAGTAACTGAAAATGGTGCAAAAAAGCATTTAACAACTAAGTCAGATGTATTAGATATGTTTGCTTTATGCGGAAGTTATCGAAATAGATCGGATGATGACTGTATTTTAGCTTTTAAGAAAGCATATGAGGAAAATGTGGAACTGGCACTAAAATGCCTCTTTTATCTTCGTGATGTTCGTGGTGGTCAAGGTGAAAGAAGATTTTTCCGCGTTTGTTTTAAATGGCTTGCGGTAAATGATACTGAGGCTGCTCTCCGCAATCTTCCATATATTTCAGAATATGGACGTTGGGATGATCTTATTTACTCTTGTATTGATACTCCTTGTAAAAAGGAAATGTTAAAGATAATTGAAGATCAGCTTGCTCTTGATTTATGTTCAAAGACTCCTTCACTATTAGGAAAATGGATGCCTTCTGAGAATGCGTCTTCTAAAACAACAAAAGCTGTTGCAGATCAATTAAGAACAGCCTTAGGTCTTTCTCATAGAGATTATCGTAAGATGTTAAGTTTTTTAAGATCTAAAATTAATATAGTAGAAAAATTAATGTCTGAGAATAGATGGGATGAAATTGAATTCGATAAGATTCCTTCTAAGGCGGGTATGATTTACAAAAATGCTTTTGCTAGACGAGATATTCTAGCTAAAAAGTATGAAGATTTTGCAAAAGACAAGAACACTAAGGTAAATGCAAAAACACTTTATCCTTATGATATTGCTCATCAAGCTTTTTATTGCAAAATGGATGATGAAGTCAATAGAGAAATGATTCAAAAATTTTGGGATAATTTACCGGATTATTATAATGAAAGAGTTGAAAATAGTATTGCAGTAGTAGACGTATCTGGATCAATGTACGGTAAACCATTGGAAGCCGCAGTTTCTCTTGGCGCTTATGTTGCTGAACATTCTAAAGGTCTTTTTGCAAATCATTTTATTACTTTTTCATCTAATCCTCAATTAGTTAAATTTGAAGGAACAGATATTGTAGATAAATTTAGACGAGCAAAAACCGCAAATTGGGGTGGGAGTACAAATATTGAAAAAACTATGAATCTTTTATTGGAAACCGCGATAAAGAATAAGGTACCTTTTTCTGAAATGCCAACAACTCTTTATATTTTTTCAGATATGGAATTTGATCAAGCATCTATAGATCTAAGAATTAAAAATCAAACTACTTTTTTTGAAAGTATGCGAAAAATTTGGGCAACATATGGATATACTCTTCCAAGAGTTATTTTTTGGAATTTAGATGCTAGAAGCCAAAATATTCCCGCATTAGGACGAGAATTCTCTTATGTATCTGGATTATCTCCAGTTATGATAGAAACAATTTTAAGCGGAAAAGATGGATATGATTTAATGATTGCCAAACTTGTTCAAAGCGGAAGGTATGATTGTATTCATTAAAATTATAATAAGTGGATGTTTAAAGACATCCACTTTATTTTTTTTATATTTTTTGATATAATATTTATAGAAAAGAAAAAAGAAAGAGGTTTAAAAGAATGACAAAATATGAAAAAATTAAAAATTCTACGTTAAATGAAATGGCAGAATTTCTTTGTGAAGAGTTTTTAGATAAAGATGCTACAGAAATGGAATATGGGTGTGCAGTTTGCCCAGCTTCAAAATATTGCTGTGAAGGACATAATGGAATGAAAAAATACTTAGAAGAGGAGTATAAAGATGAGTAAAATTATAGTTACTGGAGATATTCATGGAAATCCTTTTCAAAGACTTAATGTTGAAAACTTCCCCGAAGGAAAAACTTTTACAAAAGAAGATTATGTGATTATTTTAGGAGACTTTGGTTTAGTTTGGGACGATTCTGCTGTGGAGCATTCCTGCTTAGATTGGCTTGAAAATAAACCTTGGACAACTTTATTCATTGATGGAAACCATGAAAACTATGATCTTTTAAATAAGTTTCCTATTGAAGAGTGGGGCGGCGGCCGCGTTCAAAAAATTAGGTCTAGCGTTATTCATCTTTTACGAGGTGAAGTTTATGATATTGGAGGATATAAATTTCTTGCGATGGGAGGAGCTAGATCTCATGATATCCAGGATGGGGTTCTTGATGTAGGAGATCCAAGAATAAAAATTTGGAAAAAAGATGATTTTAAGCTTTTCCGCATTAATCATATCTCTTGGTGGGAAGAAGAGATTCCAAATGAAGAAGAAAGAAAAAATGCTTTAAAGAACTTAGCGGAAAATGATTATAAAGTAGATTATATCTTAACCCATGAAGCACCTTCTTCTGATGTAGTTTTAATGGATCATTTATTATATCATCCTGATGAGTATAGTAGATGGTTAGAAATGGAAATACGTCAAAAAGTAAAATATAAAAAATGGTTTTTTGGACATTATCATCTTAATCTCGATGTAAATGAAAAAGAAACATGTTTATTTGAAAGGAGAACTAGAATTGTCTAATTTTTTTACAAATTTATTTAGACTAATTTTTATTGTTACATTAACTACAAGTTTACAATTAAATATTACAGATATTGATTTTTGGTTTTTGATTTGCTCTTTTTGGGCAATGATGACTTGTATGGATATGAGGGATCCTAATTTTAAATGAATTAATAAATAAGCGAGTTAATTTTTAACTCGCTTTATTTTTTTTTAAATTTTTGTTATAATAAAAGTATAAAAATAAGAGAGGAAATATAAAATTATGAGAGATATTCAAAAAGCAATAGAAGAACATAAGAAAAAAGTTTTAGAATATTATTCAGAAGAACAAATATTAGGTATTTTTGTATATGGATCTCAAAATTATAATTTAGCAACAGATAAATCTGACGTTGACACAAAAGCTATTATAATTCCTTCTCTTGAAAATTTAGCGATCGATCCAATTAAAACTAAAGAAATTCAAATAAATAAAGAAGAACATTGTGAAATTATGTCTATAATGCATTTAATTGATAATTTTAAAAAACAAAATATCAATTTTATAGAGATATTATATACTGAATATTTTTGGATAAATCCTTGCTACGAAAAATTATGGAATTATTATTTTATTTCATTTAGAGATTTAATAAGTCATTATGATATTAATAAAGCAGTAATTTCTACGAGTAGGCAAGCTATTCGTACTTTAAAACAAAATCCTTTAAATGGCAAAAAGGTTGGAAATGGAAAAAGATTACTTTATTTTTTAAATAGCTATCTAGCGGGGAAAAATTACAAAGACTGTATTTTTATTACAGGAGAATTACAAAAAGAGATTTTAAATATAAAATATATGGAACTACAATCAGATAAACAAGCTTTAGATTTGATTAATGGTTTTACCTTAATAGAAGGAATGCATAGAAATACAAAGCTTGAAACTTCTAAATATTCAATAGATTTAATTATGAATAAAGGCATTATGTGTCTGATTAGGAGGTATGAGCATGATTATGGAAAGACAAGAGCAAAAATGTTATAATTATCTAAATGAAAATTATATAAATATACAAAAAGAATATGGTGAAGAACATATTTTTGGTATTTTTTATTATAATAAAAAATTTGTTGCATTAATTCTTCCTACTTTTGAAGATGTATGTATTAATGCGGAAATGGTAAACAATAAATCAAAATGTAGAGAAGCAGAATTAGATATTTTTGATATAAGATATTTATGTAATCCTAAAAAGTATGGGTATGGAGATTTATATAATATTTTGTTTACTCAATATTATATTATTAATCCTAAATATGAATATTTATATCAAAAATTATATAAAGAAAATAAGGAACAAATTAAGAAAGGTATCAAAATGGAAGAGCCGTCTCAAGAAATAAAAGATGGTTTAACTAAAATGTTACGAACTTGTTTTAATGATAATAGTTCTGTAGTAAAATTTATTAAACAATTAACAGATATCGAAAAAACTGCAATAGAACAAATTATTGCGGCGGTCGGTAATGAGGGGACTTTTAGTCAGGCTAAGGTAGCCTCTGCCGCAGGTATATCGCGTGCCGCAATGACAAATCTAATTATGAAAATGCAATTAGCAGGAGTTGCTGAAATAAAATATTTTGGAAATAAAGGTACTTATTTTAAAATAATAGATAATACCTTATTTGATATAAGAGGAAAAACTTATTAAAGGAGAACAATAAATATGAGAGATTTTGAAATTACTTTTTTTAAAAAAGAAAAATTTGGAAAGCCAACTATTAGAACAACAATGATAAGATTATCTAAACCAACTGGTGATATTGGAAAAGATTCTAAAACTGCTCTTAATATCTTTATAGCAACTTTTGGAAATCTTAAAGCATATGAAGTAACAAAAATTCAAGAGATAGGAAAAGATGGTCCAATCGGAGATCCTATTCTGCCAATGGAGGATACTACTATAGTACCTTTAAAAAAGAAAGTAGATTAAAATCTACTTTCTTTATTTTTTATAAATTTTTTGATATAATATTTATATGAAAAATAAAAAAAGAGGTTTAAGAAATGAAAAAGAAAATTTTAATTAGCTTATCAATTTTAACAACTTCCGCAATGCTATTAACTGGTTGTCAATCTATGGCAAGAAGTTTTGGAGGTACTCATATTATTGAGTTACCAAAAAATGAAAAATTAGAATTGATTACATGGAAAGATGATGAGTTATGGTATCTTACTCGTCCCATGAGAGAAGGGGAAAAGGCAGAAACTTGGACTTATCAAGAGTCTACTGATTTTGGAGTAGTAGAAGGAAAAGTGATCATTAAAGAAAGCAAATAAAAAATTTGATTTTTATAAAAAAATAATATATAATATTTATATAATAAAAAAGAAAGAGAGAAAATAAATGGGAAGATATGACAATGAAGATGCTTATTCAGCACCAAATATGAGACAGAAAGACCTTGTATTATCTACAAATGAATTTGTTTTTATTCAGTCTAAAACAAATGGTCAGATTAGAACGCATACAGGTCCTCTTATGGTTACGATTAGTGCCCAGGAAAGCATGGTAGTATTTAACCCAAAGTCAAAAAGATTTGAGGAAACTTCAGACTTTGAAAAAGCAAGACAGTTATTTACATCTGCTCCTGAGGGCTGGTATATCGTATTAAAGAATCCGGCGGAAGATAATTCACATCCAGATCCTGCTAAGGCAATGAATGCCCCAGCATTAAAAATTGGAAAGAAAATTAATATTTCTGGACCTTGTTCATTTTCACTTTATCCAGGACAGATGGCAAAGGTTATCCAGGGACATCGATTAAGATCCAATCAGTATTTAATTGCTCGCGTTTATGATGCGGATGCCGCCTCAAAATCTGTAGCAACTATTGTTGATGCCGAAGGAAAAGAAGTTGAATCAACTACATCTAAATATTTTGTTGGTCAGTTATTAGTTATTAAAGGTACTGAAGTATCATTCTATATGCCGCCAACAGGTGTAGAAGTATTGGCAGTAGAAGATAATCGTAATTCCGCACAGTATGTACGAGATGCTGTTACTCTTGAGAGATTAGAGTATGCAATTTTAAAAGATGAAGATGGAGAAAAGAGATACGTTCATGGTCCAGCTGTGGTATTTCCTAAACCAACTGAAGTATTTGTAAATTCTCCAAAAGGCGGAGTAATTTTCCGAGCTTTAGAGTTATCTCCAATTAGCGGTATTTATGTAAAAGTAATTGCTGATTATGAGGAAAATGGAGTAAAGCATAAGACAGGAGAAGAATTATTTATTACTGGTAATGAACAGATGATTTATTATCCGCGTCCTGAGCACGCCTTAATCCAGTATGATGGAAAATATATGCATCATGCTATTGCAATTCCGGAAGGAGAAGGTCGATATATTTTAGACAGATTGAACGGTAAAATTAAAACTGTTGTAGGTCCTACAATGTATTTACCAGATCCAAGAACTGAGGTTGTAGTAAAACGTAAGTTGACTCCTTCAGAATGTGCTTTATTCTATCCAGGTAATGTTGAAGTATTTAATTATAACAATAGCTTATCTGAAAAGAATAGTGAAAGATTATCAAGAAAAGGTTTATCAACAGCTTCTACGGATGCTATTAATATGGCTTATTCTACTTCTAATCAGTTAGATTCTTTAGCAATTTTTGAAGCCAATGCAAATATTAGTCGTGGAGTTTCTTATACAAAACCAAGAACTATTACTCTTGATACAAAGTATGATGGAGTAGTTGCGATTGATGTATGGACAGGATATGCGATTAATGTAATTTCTAAAAGCGGTAAAAATGAAATTGTAGTTGGTCCAACAACTCGATTACTTGATTATGATGAAACTCTTCAGTCATTTACCACAGAAGATGGAAAATCTTCCGCTTTCTTGAAAATTGAGAATAATAAGATTACAAGTTCTATTTCCGCACAGACAAAAGATTTTGTAGATGTGCAGATCAAGTTATCTTATACAGTAGACTTTTTAAAAGAGTATAAGGATAAATGGTTCTCCAATGAGGATTATTCAAAGTATATTTGTGATTCTGAAAGAAATCTTTTAAAGCAGGCAATTAAGAATTATGATATCGAAGAATTTTATTCCAAAGCTTCTGATATTATTCGTGGAATTTGCTTAAATCTGAATACTGAAACAGACAATGTAACTGAAGGTAGGCTTTTTGCTGAAAACGGTATGATTGTACATGATGTTGAAGTTTTAAGCGTAGGTGTTGAAACTGAAGTTGCGGAAATGATTGAAAAGCATAATTACGAAATGCTTGAAAAGAATCTTGAATTAGCAGTAGCAGATGCTCGTATGAAAGCAGTTGAAGCTATTGCAGAAAACGAGAAAAAGGAAGCTGAAATTAAAAATGAATCCAAGTTATATTCATTAAAATTACAGCAGAAATATCAGGAAGAAGTTTTTGAAAAGGCTGAGCTTCTTGAAGAAAAAAGACGTGCCGCAGATTTAGCTAAGAAACGTGCAGAATGTGATCTCCAAGAGCTGGTTAAACAGTTACATAAGGAAGAGTTAGCACGTAAAAAAGCGGCAATGAATTTAGAAATTGAAAAAGAAACTAAATTCGCAGAAATTGAAAAGGCAAAACAGGCTGCTTATGCAGAGACTGTTCAGTCAATTATGAAATCAATTCAGCCAGGACTGATTGAAGCGCTTTCTACAAAAGCAAATTCAGAATTACTTACTGAAGCAACTAAGAATATGAGCGCATATGCATTAGCAAATGGCGAATCTGTTGCGGAAACTGTAGATAAATTAATGAGAGGCACTACACTTGAGGGTGTTCTTACAAATATCTCACAGAACAAGTAATATTAATTAAATAAATATAAATAAAGGGATAGTATTAGCACTATCCCTTTATTTTTTTTAAAAAATATATTATAATATATTTATAAGAAATAAAGAAAAGAGGTTTTAAATATGAAATTATGGTTAGATGACATAAGACCTGCCCCAAAAGGATATGTTTGGATAACTACTGTAGATAATGCAATTTTATTATGTGGTACATATCTTGATAGTATTGAAGAATTCAATTTAGATCATGATGCTGGCACATGCAGTATTCATGGGGGAGATTATATTAACTTATTAAAATGGTTAGAAATGGTATCACATACAAAAGGATATGAAATTAATGCTATCTTTAAATTTCATTCAATGAATCCTGTTGGTGTTAGAAATATGAAAGCAATTTGTTATGCAAATAATTGGAAAGTAGAGGAATAAATATGAAATTTATCTTCCCGCAGTTAATTTTTAATATTGAAAAATGGAAATGGAATGAAGAATATCAAGTGTATGTATCAACACTTGGACATTTTAAAGATAAAAATAAAAAAAATTTACCTGTTTTGGTAAAAAACTCAGGGTATCTAAATGTAAGAACTCCAGTAGGCATTAAAAGTTGCCATAGACTTGTTCTTTTGACATGGAGACCAATACCTAATGCAGAAGAATTAACAGTAGATCATTTAAACCATAATAAAAGAGACAATTCTTTAAATAATCTTGAATGGGTAACTCGACAGGAAAATTTAAGAAGAGCAAGAAAAGATTATTATAGCGAATCAGAAGATTTTCTTAAACCTTTTAGAATAAAAACTGAAAATAAAAAATTTGTAAATCTTGATGAAGCTATTGATTATCTAATTAATGAACAAGGAATGATTGATGTAAATCGAAATCATGTAAAAAATAAAATTTTAAATGCAATTAAAAAGAATAAAAAATATTGTGGAAAAAAATGGAGATATGCTTAACTCATAAAAAATATGGATGAGAATAAATAAATAAAAGTTTCGATCAATGGTGTAACAGTGTAGCTTAAATAGTCATCTACCAAGTGAGCCTAATAGCAACTTCTCAAGGGTAGGACAGCCATTGAATCAAAATTCTATGAGAGGAACAGAATGAACATAGGAGATATTGTTTATTATTATGAGCATTGGTCTAATAATATAGTAAAAGCAAAAATAGAAAATATTTATCAAACAGGACTATATGCAAAACGATTTGATACGAACACCAAGACTAAAATTACTGAAGATGTAGCTAAATTAAAAACTATATGTACGGTCGATTATGATGGGAAAGAAATGTATAGCTTTCCTGGCTCTTGTAATAGAAGAATAGTTGAATTATATACATCAGCAAAATCAGCTTATGATGCTTATTACATAGAGCAAAATAAGAGAATAAAGAAGTATTGTAGTGAAATTAATACAATCGAAGATTTGGTTAGATTTCCGATTAATCATTGTTTTAATGGAGAAGAATATACTAACAACGAAGCATATCAAGCATACAAAATTAAAGTGAAAGAATTGATTGGGATTGATTTATAGATGAAAGTGAAGTTCTATGACGGAAAGGAGAATAGTTTAATGACAAGTTATGAATTTGAGAAAGCTGCTAAGAATGCAGTTATTATGACATTAGGTGAGGATATCAATATTAGTGAACTTGACCTTGTATGGTTTGCACATGAATTAGGCTATAAAAAATGTACTATTTGGGGAAAGCCAATGGGTTACAAATATGCAGAAGTTACTTACAATAGAGATAAAGATGAAATGTATGTAGATATTTATCAAAAGATTATTAACAACAAGATTTCATCTGATAAGTTTAATTTTGAAGCATAAAAGAAAAGAATATGTTAAAAGAGAGGTATATATATGCCAGTACATGATGACTTAGGTATTAGCGGCAGCCCAGCCTAATGATACTTTAAACTAGTCCAAAGAAAGAATAAGTGACTGCCGCAGATTCTTTGGATAAAAATGATAATTTAAAACAGCGACAAGAAAAAGATAAAATAAAAAATCAATATGCATTAGATAATAATATTGATTTGATTAGAATTACATATTGGGAAAGAGATAATATTAAAATAGATTATATTTTAGGAAATAAATTTTTAATAAAGGAGAATTGTTAAAAATGGATACTTCTGATTTAGCAAAAAGAATGAAAGACTATGAAATGAGAGATAGATACTTTTTACAAAAAAGGATTCCTGTTGCTATAAGGGTAGATATGAGAGCTGGACACACTTTTACAAGAGGATTCAAGAGACCTTTTGATAATATTTTTATGAAGAGTATGCAAGAAACTGCCAAATATATGTGTGAAAATATGGGAAATGCAAAATTTGCATATATCCAGTCAGATGAAATTACAATTATTTTAGTAGATTATGATACTTTAGAAACTGATTGTTGGTTTAATTATAGAACAGATAAACTTTGTAGTATTGCTGCAAGTATGGCTACAATGGCTTTTAACAAGTATTTTGAAATCTGTTCATTAACAGAGAGATTAAAAGATGATGTGGAGCATGATTATGAATTAGGCAGAGTTTATAAGGATGCTTTGTGCAAAGGTGCAATGTTCGATGCTCGTTGTTTCAATATTCCAAAAGAAGAGGTAACAAATCTTATATATTGGAGACAATTAGACGCTTCTCGTAATTCAATTCAGATGGTAGGTCAGGCTAATTTTTCACATAAAGAATTACAACATAAGTCATGTAATAATATTCAAGATATGCTTATGACTCAGAAAGGTATTAACTGGAACGATTTACCAACTTATCAGAAGAGAGGAAGTTGTTGTGTAAGAAATAAAATTATTATTAAATCTGATGATGGTATGGAAACTGCACAGTTAAGAGATACTTCTAAATCTGAAAATGAATGGATTATTGATACAGAAATTCCTATTTTCAAGGGCGAAGGTAGAGAATATATTGATAGATTAGTTTTTATTGGTGAAGAATAAATAATATACTATATATAGTGACTGTAATACGTTATAAACACTATATATAGTATGAAAATAAAAGCCAAAGGAAACTGACATTTCTTGGTGTAGATTGGAGAATATTATTATGGAATGTAAAAGAGGGCGTAGAGCGTTTCTTAATTTAATACGAGATCCAGTAGATAATTATATAGAACATAGAGATGAAATCGAAGAATTTCTTAAATTATTTACAGTAATTCCACGAAATAAAATATCTAAAATAAATACAAACCAATGGTTATATATTGGTTCGGCTTTGCGAGATAAAAATTATGTAAGAGCAGTTGAAATTTATAAAGGTAGTAAAATTTACAGTACGGATGAAAATGACTTATATGAATTAGACAAAGAATTGAATAAACTTGGATTTAAGACAAGAATGAGTAGAAATTGCGATACAGGAACTTTAAGTATTGCAGTTTTAGAAGAACCTGAAGAGGTGGAAAATTGAAAGTATATGTAACAGGTCATAGACCAAATAAATTATATGGGTATAATCTATCTGATTCATGCTGTCACAGATGATTTAAAAACCAATAAAAAAGAATTTAATCTTATTCAAGATCAATTAATCCATATAACTCAAGTTTTTGTAATATGGTTCGTATTTATAATTTTATCTTATTAAATAAAAAGGAGATATAAATATATGAAAATTATTGTAGATAAAATGCCAAAAAATCCAAAAGAATGTATTTTCTCTGAATGTATGGATATACAATATCCTAATTATATATGTAAAATGCATATATGTAAATTACATCAAGGAAAAGGATGCGAACCCGATAAATGTAATTTTTTAAAACCATTAAATTCAAATAGATGATTTTGAAATTGAAGATTGTGGAAATATTAATGAAATAAATTTTGCAAGAGAGGAATAAATGAGTTATGACAAATGAAATTAAAAAAATTCCTATTAAACAAATGAAAAAAGGAGATACTTTTCATACTTTATATACAAATGATGGCTGGATGCATATGGCAGATTTTCAAATTATTGAAATATCTGGAATTTTTGCAAAAATTTCAACTTATGGAAGAGAAGAAACTATTTCAACAGAGAATTGTTTTGCTGGCGTTCCTTTAACAAGAGCAGAATTAGAGAATAAATATAGCAATGAAATTTCTAAGTTAAAAATAAAACTTTCTAATAAAATGTCAAATACGGATGATATTGGTCAGCATGAAATGTGGAATGGCTGGATTAGTAGTGACTTAGTAGAAATGGCACAAGCTTGTGTAAAAAATAATTTTAATATTATAGGATATTTTCAGCTTTCAGAACCAAAACCTTTAGTTGACAAAGTCTTTTTAGATATTGGAATCGTTGCAGAAGACAATAACAATAATAGATTTTGGTGTCATGCTTCTAAAAGTTGGTTTGAAGAAATAATTTGATTTTTTTATAAAAATATTATATAATATATTTATAGAAAAAAAGAAAAGGAGATGTAAAAATATGTTAAATCCAAAAACACAAGAAAGAGAATTAGCATATCTAATTAAAATTGATAGTATTGAACCAATAGTAGGATCAGATAACTGTGAGGCGGCAATCGTAGGTGGATGGCGCATCATGGTCAGAAAAAATACATTTAAACCTGGCGACATCGCAATTTATTTTGAGATTGATTCACAGGTTCCCGCCACAGAAGAGTTTGCTTTTTTAACTTCTAAGCACTATAAAGTAAAAACTCAGAAATATACTTTTGGTGGAAAAGGACTGATGATTTCTCAGGGTCTTCTTATGCATCCAAGCGATTTTGGTTGGAAAAGCATTAAAGATGGAGTAATTGATTCCAATGATGAAATGCATATTATTGGAACTCCTTCTCAGTTCTTAACTAAAAAGTTAAATGTTATCTATGCAATGCCAGATGATAATAAGCGCAAGGCGGCTTCCGCAGATAAATATAAGTTAATGGCACAGAGAAAACCTAAAATCTTTAAGACCAAATGGGCTAAATGGTTTATGAAAAGACCTTGGGGAAGAAAATTTATGTTCCTTTTATTTGGGAAAAAACGAGATAAGAAGTCGTCTTGGCCTAGCTGGGTTGTAAAGACTGACGAGGAAAGAATTCAAAATCTCGTTCATATGATTCCTGATTTTCAGAAAGAAGTTTGGATTCCTACTGAAAAAATTGATGGAACTTCTACTACTTTTACAATGAAAAGAAAACCTTTCAATCAGAATGAGTTTTATGTTTGCTCTCGAAATGTAGTATTTGATAAGCCAAATAAGAAATGCTTCTATGAAACTAATGTTTATACTGAAATGGCAGAAAAGTATCATTTTGAGAATATCTTAAAAGATTTACTTAATAAAAATAAAGATTTACTTTATGTTACTATTCAAGGAGAGACTTATGGTAGTGGCATTCAGAACAGAAATTATAGTATCAAAGATCATGATTTAAAAGTATTTAATTTAATTTATGGTTATAAAGATGGAACTTCTGTTAGAAAGAATCCAATGGAAATGACAAAAATTTTATCTGAATATGAAATTCCATGCGTACCATTTTTTGAACCAATTTCACTTCCAGGCTCTTGTGATGAAATCTTAGCTTTAGCAGCAGGAGAATCCGCATTAGACGGACTTCCAAGAGAAGGATTAGTATTTAGATCTAAAGATGGAAAAAGGTCTTTTAAGGCTGTTGATAATAATTTTATATTGCAGTATCATAAATAAAGGAGAATATAATGATAAGTATGAAATCAATTTTTGTAAAAATTAATGGAATTACAGATGCAACTACCTTATGTAAAAAAGCTTCAGTAGTGGATGGAGACATTGAAATAAGAAAAGGTCGTTGGTGTGTTGATGCCAAGTCTATTATGGGTATTATGTCAATAGACTTATCAACAGGAGCAACCGTTGTATATCCAGAAGATGCTAAAGAATTTGAAGATTTTATTAAGAAATTTGAAGCAAAATAAATAAAAGGGAGAAAATATTCTCCCTTTTATTTTATAAAAAAATATGATATAATATTTATATAAGAAAGAGAAAGGAAGTTTTTAAAATGAAGAAAAAAATTGTCGCATTATTAGGAATTACTTTATTATCTTTTAATCTTTTTGGTTGTGGAAAAACTATCACTACAGAAGATGGAGTTGAAAGGTATATATATGGAAGATTTATTGAACTTGATTGTAACTCCTTTGATGATGAAGCAGGTACCGAACATCGTCAGCATTTAGTTTATGATAGAGATACAAAAATTATTTATATTTATGAAACTTATGGTGGAATTTATGGTGGAGTAAGTATTTCTCCATATTATGTAATGGATGCAAACAATAATCCTGTTATAGCAGTTTATAATGGAGATGACTAAAATATGGGAAAATTTAAAATGAATAGCACTTTTTATTGTACTAAATGCGGAAACCGCGGTCTCCCTGTTATTAGACGAAGTGGCGCAGAACGTGAAGCTGGGCATCTAAAAAAATTATATTGTTTAAATTGTAAAGAAGAAACAAATCATGTAGAATGTAAAGACTTTACTCATTACACAGAAGAAGATTTCTTTTTTGAATTTGAAAATAATAATTTTGATAAAAATGGAAAACGAATTTTACCATATGGTCTTTTTAGAGACAAAATGAATAAAGAAGGAGTTGTTTTACCATGAATGAAATTAAACAATTTTATATTATGTGCGGTATCCCTGGATCAGGAAAAAGTACCTTTGCTAAAAAAATTACAGAAATATATGAAAAACATAATATCTCTATTGAAACTGTTTCAAGAGATGAAATTAGATTTTCATTAATAAAACCAGGTGAAGATTATTTTTCTAAGGAAAAAGAAGTTTTTTCTATCTATATAGAAAATCTTAAAAAGAGTTTAAATAATAATAACATAACCATCGCAGATGCTACGCATTTGAATTTTGCATCAAGAAAAAAATTATTAACCCCTTTAGTAAAAGATTTAAAAAATGTAGATATTTTCTTAGTAAAAATGGAAACCTCTTTAGAAACAGCCTTAGAAAGAAATGAAAAAAGAAAAGGAACTGATCGATATGTTCCAAGAGGTGTTATTAGAAGAATGTATTTTTCTATGGATGAACCTCAAAAAGAAGAAGGATTTGATATTGTACCTGTAAAAGAAAAAGAAGGAGAATAAAATGATTTGTCCTATTATGAGTTTTCAAAAACAATATGTTAATGAAATAAAATGTGAAGAAGAAAGATGTGCCTGGTGGAATAAAAATTGCGGCAAGTGCGCTATTTCAACTTTAGCTGAGAATAGTGAATCAGTAAGCGAGGCCGCCGCAGGTCAAAGAACGATATTTGTGAGAGAATTATAAGAAGGAGAAGAAGAAAATTATGAGCAATATATATGTAATTAGTGATACACATTTCGGTCATTCAAAAAATTTTATTTATGAGCCTAGAGGATTTAAAAATATCTATGACCATGATAATGCTATAATTAAAAATTGGAACGAAATAGTCCAACCAGAAGATGATGTTTATCTTTTAGGAGACGTTATGCTAAATGATAATGATTATGGATTATCATGTTTGAAACAATTAAAAGGACAAATTCATATTATTAGAGGAAATCATTGTACTGATGCACGAATTGAACTATATAAGAAATGTAAAAATATAGTTGAAGTTTGTGATGCGAAATGGTTAAAAGTAAATGGACAAATGTATTTTTTATCACACTACCCCTGTTTGACAGATAACCAAGATGCTGATAAACCTTTGAAGAGAAGAATTGTAAACCTATGTGGACATACCCACTGTAAAAATAAATACAAAGATATGGATAAGGGTTTAATTTATCACGTAGAATTAGATGCACATAATTGTAAACCGATATTAATTGAAGAAATAATAAAAGATATTAAAACATTTATTTCTTTGGACAAGGATGCCCAAAAAAGACTTTGTGAAAATGATACATAATATCAAATAACAAAGGAGAAATATTTATGAAAAAAATAGATATGACAGGATGGATAATGGCAGAGCATGGTGTTCCAGATAGTAGACTTACTGTAATTAAAGAAATTGAACCTCATATAACCCCAGGAGGGAATCGATATATTCAATATTTATGTAAATGCTCATGCGGGAATGAAACTATTGTTAGAAGTAGTTACTTAAGAAATGGAAATACTAAATCTTGTGGGTGTCTTGCTAAAGAAAAACTTGCACAACGAAACATTAACAATGGAGAGATTGTTAATGTTGGAGATAAATTTGGTCATCTTACAGTAATTAAAGATTTAGGAATGAGAAAACAAGTTTCAAGAAATAAAAATTGGAGATGGTCTTTATGCCAATGTGATTGTGGAAGCGACCCTATTGAGGTTCCAAACAACCAATTAAGGACTGGGCAAAAAAAATCCTGTGGATGTTTAACTTCATTAGGAGAAGAGACTATTGAAAAAGTATTAAGAGAAAATAGTATACATTATATTAAAGAATACAGTTTTTCAGACCTTAGAGATGATATAAGTCATAGAATGTATAGATTTGATTTTGCTATTTTTGAAAATGATATACTACAATATCTTATTGAGTTTGATGGCAGTCAACATTATGTAGAAGCATCTGGTTCATGGAAAAATAAAAGAACATTAGAAGATATACAACGTATAGATGAAATAAAAAATGATTATTGTAGAAAAAATAATATTAAATTAAAAAGAATACCGTATTTTAATTTAAGCTATATAACTTTTGATAATATTATATCTGATAAATGGGATATAAATTAACAAGATAAATGGATTGATTGGAACAAGGGATTGATTTATCATGTAGATTGTGATGCACAACACTGTACACCTATTGAAATTAATAAGATAAAAGAAGAAATAAAGAATAAACTTGCATAATATTTATTATGCAAGTTATTTTTATTATGAAGGCGATGACGGATTTTAACACATACGCTAGATATTTTTTGAACAAATTGACTAAAAATAAAAAATTTGTTATAATAAAATAAAAAGTAAGGAGAAATAAATAATATGTATTTAAAATTTGCTGATTATGATAAAGAAACAAAAATTTCAACAGTACAAATAAAACATATGGGGAAAGTTTTTACTGCTTATTCAAAGCTTATAGAGGAAGACCTGCCGCATGAATCAAAATTTACTGGTTGTCGTTTTGCAGAAAAAAAAGCTATTATTAAAGCATTAAAATATGAATATAAAATTAAAAAAGAAAAATGTAAAGAATGTGAAAATTTCATAAAAACTTTAGAACAATATAAGCTATTTGATCCTTCTGAAAAATCTGCTAAAGTTATGTATCGACAATTAAATAGAAGAATTAAAGAAGTTAATAAACTTGCTGATAAAATTACTTCTCTTGAATTTTCTTTAAAAACAGATATCTTAGGACAAACAATGTTTATTAATAAATTAAATAAAAAATCAAAAGAAGTTAATAAATAATATACAAATTTCATATAATTATGTAAATACTAAATGAGAAAGGATGTCATATATGGAATATATATTTTATGACACATGTGCTCTATTGTCCGATCAAAAAGAAATTTTTAAAAAAGATGAAAAATTTTATCTCTCTAGTATTACTTTAAATGAACTAGAAAACATAAAAACATCAGGGACAAAAGACGAAGAAACTAAATATAATGCAAGAATTTTATTACATGCATTAGCAGAAAATAAAAATAAATATGAAATTGTATTATTTCAAGAAAATTTTCTAAAAGAAATTAAAAAATTTAATTTACCAGATATAAATGATACAAAAATTATTTCATGTGCATTACATTTATTTAAAAAATTCAAAAATGAAACTTGTATTTTTTATACAAAAGATTTGGCATGTGAAGCATTAGCTGCGGCAGTTGGTCTAAACGTAATATATAAAAAAGATGTTATTGATAAATATAGCGGATATGCTGAATTTACTTTAAATGATGAAACTTTAGCTCAATTTTATGAAAAATATTTACCAAATAACGATATTTCATTTTTTGAACCAAAACTTTTTGAGAATGAATATTTATTAATAAAAAATTGTGCAAATGAAATTATTGATAAATATAAATGGCATCATAATGAATTAGTTAAAATTCCTTTTTATAAAGCTGAATCTAAAATGTTTGGTAAAATAGTTCCAAAAGATGGAGATCCTTATCAACAAATTGCACTAGATAGTTTATATACTAACCAAATTACCATGTTAAGAGGGGCGGCAGGCTCAGGTAAATCTTATCTTGCTCTAGGTTATATGTTCTCTCTACTAGAAAAGGGAGAAATTGATAAAATTATTATTTTTTGTAATACAGTTGCAGTTAAAGGATCTGCTAAGCTAGGTTTTTATCCTGGATCTAGAACAGAAAAGCTTCTTGATTCACAAATTGGTAACTTGCTTGAGAGTAAATTAGGAGATCAGCTAGCTGTTGAAAAATTAATTAATGAAGGTAGTCTTATTTTATTACCAATGGCAGATATTCGAGGATATGATACTACAGGAATGAATGCCGCAGTTTATATTACAGAAGCACAAAATCTTGATATTGAATTGATGCGGCTTGCTCTTCAACGAATTGGCGAAGATAGTATTTGTATTTTAGATGGAGATGATCAAGCTCAAGTAGATTCCTCTTTATATGCAGGTAATAATAATGGTCTCCGCAGAGTTTCTAAAGTATTTAGAGGATCTGATATTTATGGAGAAGTAAAATTAAAAAATATACATAGAAGTAAAATTGCTAATTTAGCACAAAAACTTTAAAAGAGAAGGTTTTAACCTTCTCTTTTTTATTTGGAAAAAGGTGAATAAAATGAATAAAAATTTTACAACTTTTAGTAAAATCATTATAGTTATAAGTTTTTTTATCCATATAATTATGTTATTAACTGGATTCATTCTATTGTTAAATGGATATGATACAACTTATATTTTAGGCTCAAGTGGAATTACAGGAACAGTTTTATTAACAAGTATTATTTTTTATTATAAAAAAGCACAAGCAGAAAATATTATAAAAAATAGAATTGGTTTTATTAATGCTTCTGCGGATGTACAAATTAAAATTTATAAAGAAATTCTTAAATTAAAAAAGAAATATGAAGTAACAGACGAAGAATTAGATTTTATTAAACAACAGATAAGTACAGCTAATTCCACAGAAGAAGCAATTAGTAGTGCCAATGAAAAATTAGATTCTTTACAAGAGGAATCTGAAGATACTATAGAATTACAAGGAGGAATAAGTAATGAGTATTAAAGTAGGTAGTGCAAGAATAGATGAAAGAGGAAAAATCTCAGGTGGAAAAGCTGGAGACCAAACTGGAAAAGAATTATCTATACAAAATTTTTATGTGCATAGTAAAGGGTGGTATATTATAAGACCTAAATCTATAGAACATTCAAAAAAGATTGCAAAAGCTATGGAAACAGCATGTAATAATAAACATATAGGATACGATCAAAATGAAAGATTTGGAATTATTAAACATGGGATTAATAGTACAAAAGATATCGAAGCTGATTGTAGTACAACAGTCAGAGCTTGCATAATCGCAGCAACAGGTAAGGATCCAGGTAATTTTTCAACAGCTGATGAAAGAAAAGTTCTATTAGCAACTAAATTATTTGATGATATTGGAGCATATACTTCTAATACTAAAATTTATGATGGAGATATTTTAGTAACAAAAACAAAAGGACACACTGTAATAGTAACAAGCGGCAGTCCTCGATTAGCTAATCCTAAATCTGACACTCAAGCATCTTCTAAGCCGACTTCCGCATATTCTAAAAAACAATTTATTATAGAAGTTCAAATTGCTATTGGCGCAAAGCCAGATGGAATTGCAGGAAAGGAAACATTAAGTAAAACACCTACTGTTTCAAAGTCAAAGAATAGAACACATGCAGTTGTTGCACCATTACAAAAATATTTTAATAGTTTAGGATATAACTGTGGAGAAGTAGATAAAATTGCTGGAAATAAATTTGATGCCGCAGTTAAAGAATTTCAAGAAGATAAAAAGATAATGATTAAAGGCGATGGAGAATTAACTGCTCAAGGTGATACATGGAAATATATTCTTGGTTTAAAAAAATAAGTAAGAAGTGAGATTTTTATCTCACTTCTTTTTTTTTGCTCATTTTTTGGTAAAGAGGCTTGAAAATTATCGAATTTTTTGTTATAATTATAATATATAAAAGAATAAGTTAGTTGTGAGAGGAAAAAAATGGTACAAAGAATAAATTTAAGAGACGATATACGCCCTTATCATTTAACCATATCGAAAAATGATACTATTATTATTGAAATAGATCAAGATCGTTTTGATATAGCAGAAGCACAGCAAATAATTGAAATGTGGAAAAGAGAATATCCTAAAAATAAAATTATGTTGACTTTTAAAGGAATTGAAGTTAAAGGGGTTATAAATGAAAATTAAAAAAGGAGAACCAGCTTTTTTATGAATAAATTAATATTTTATACTGATGGTAGTTCTAAAGGCAATCCAGGATCTGGCGGCTATGGAGTAATTTGTTTAAATAAATGTTATAGTCAAACAATATCTGAATATATTGAAAGATATACAATAAATTATAAGTATTCAGAATACTCTAAAAATACAACAAACAATAGAGAAGAACTAAAATCTATTCTTCATGTTTTAAAATTAGCAACAGAACATTCAGAATACAATTTTATTATTTATAGTGATTCTGCATATGCTGTTAATATTTGTAATAATTGGATTTATGGATGGCAACGTAATGGATGGGTTAGGTCAAAAAATCAACCTATTGAAAATTTGGATTTAATAAAAGAGATATATAAATATATTACCACAAAAAATTTGCATTGTCAAATTTTAAAATGCGATGGTCATAAAAATATTCTAGGTAATGAATTAGCAGACGCATATGTTACAAATAACCAAAAGAAAATCAATAATTTAATTTATAAATATAGTATAGAGTATTCTCCTATATTTGAAGTATTTAAGGAGGAATAAGATGTTACCACAATTATATAAAACATTTCAAGACTGGTCTGCAAAGGGTTCTGTTTGGGTATATTCAGATCCTCATTTCGGTGATTCAGATTGTAAAATTATGGATCCTAATTGGATTACTCCTGAAGAGCAGGTAAAAAAAATTAATGATAAAGTAAAAAAAGGTGATACATTAATTTTATTAGGTGATATTGGTAATCCAGAATATATAAAAAGAATTAAGGCTGGTTATAAAATTCTTATATCTGGAAATCATGATGTCGGTTTAACAAACTATAAAAAAACTGTAACTCACGAAATAAAAGAGATTTTTGCTAAATGTGTTGATGAAGAGAAATATGAAATAGATGTAGCGATTGAAAGAAAATTTTTTCATAAATATCTATATGAAAAATATCCTTATGCAAAGATTAACATTCAAGAAAGATATGAATTTTATTCACCTTTTCATTTTTTTGATGCAACAATAGATGATAATTTGTTTGATGAAGTATATGGCGGACCACTATTTATATCAGACAAAATATTATTATCGCATGAACCTATTGATATTCCTTTTGGTTTAAATATTCACGGTCATGTACATGATGGATTAGGTGGTCTTTCTAAAGATAATAGTAAATATAATGTTTGTTCAAATTGTATTAATTATGAACCTCAAAATTTAAGTGAAATTATTAAATCAGGTTGTCTTAAAAATAGAGATACTATTCATCGTTTAACTATCGATAAAGCAACTAAAAAGAAAAAACAATTAGAAAGTATTGCTTTATAATAAAAAATATGTTATAATAAAATATAGAATATAAAAAGAAAGGAAAAAATATAGTGGAAAATAAAAATTCGTATAAAGATGATAGTATTCAATCTCTTTCGCCTCGAGAATTCACTAGACTTAGACCAGGTGTGTATTCAGGTAGCACAGATTATTCTACTCAATTATTAATAGAAATTGTTTCAAATGCAATAGACGAATTTCAAGTTGGCAATGGTAATATTATTAATGTAGACTATAAAGATGATGGATCTTGTAGAGTAGAAGATTTTGCTCAAGGATTTCCTGTTAATATAATGCGTGAAGATGGCGAAACAGTTCTTCAGGCTTCTTTTGACGTTTTAAATACTTCGGGTAAATTTTCTGATGATGGAATATATGAAGGTACTGCATTAGGACTTAATGGAATTGGTAGTAAGCTAACAAATTTTCTTAGTAAGACCCTTAGTGTTAAGACGGTTAGAGATGGAAAATTTGAATGTGTCAATTTTATTGATGGAATATTTAAAAATAGAACAACTGGTAAAAGTAACGAACATACAGGCACTATTGTGGAATGGACTCCAGATCCTCAATTTTTTAATCATGCGGAAATTGATATTAATAAAGTTAAAGAATTATTTAAAGTATTAACTTGTTTATGTCCTGGATTAACTATTAATCTTACTCATAATGAGAAAGAAAAAATTGAATATAAATCTAAAAATGGATTAAACGATTTAGTAGATGATAAAGTAAAAGATACTGAAATTATCAATAACCGTTTAAATATCAATTACGTAGAAGGGAAAAATAAACTTGATCTAGTATTAACTTATACAAATAATTATTCTTTAAATATGATTAGTTATGTTAATACAGGAGATACAGATGCAGGTCCTCATATTACACAAATTAAGACTATTGTAACAAGAGAATTCAATAAATTCTTTAGAGAAAAGAAATGGCTTAAAGAAAAAGATGAAAATTTAGATGGAACTGCAATCCAAGAAGGTATGATGATTGCTTTCAATATCACTACTCCTGGCGTTGCTTATGACGCTCAAACAAAATCAAGAATTGTTAAGTTAGACATGACACCTTTTACAGGAATAATTGCAGAAAATATTCAAAATTGGTTATCAGTTAATGAAAAAGATATAAAAATTATTTTTGATAAGGCAATAGCAGCAAAAAGAGCAGCGGCCGCAGCTAAGAAAGCAAGAGATGCAGCTCGTGAGTCAGAGAAGAAGAAGAAAGAGAAGGTTCTCAAGTTTGACACTAAATTAGCAGATTGTTACTCAAAAGATAGAATGAAATGTGAAATTTATGTTACCGAGGGTGATTCAGCTTCAGGAAACTTAAAGATGGCTCGTGATAATGAGTTCCAGGCTGTAATGCCTGTACGAGGTAAAATATTAAATACTCAAAAGGCTACGCTATCACAGATTCAGAAAAATGCCGAAATAATGACTATGATTGATGCTTTTGGTTTAAGAATTGACCCTAAGACAATGAAAGTAACTTATGATAAGAAAGACTTAAGGTATGGTAAAATCATCATTATGTCAGATGCGGATGTCGATGGGGCCCATATTAAGAACCTATTCTATACATTCATCTGGAACTTCTGTCCAGACTTAATTAAAGATGGATATGTATATGCAGGTGTTCCACCTCTTTATAAGATAACAATAGGTAAAGAATATAAGTATCTTAAAAATGATGAAGAACTTGAAGCATTTAAGAAGGCGAATGTAGGAAAGAAATATATAGTTGGTCG
>JALFMW010000254.1 GCA_022782605.1 Clostridium sp.
CAAAAAGTATGATGGTTAATCAACAATTTTTTGAATTTGTTTTTCAGATAAATATTCTAAAATAATTTGTTTCGCGATACAATTATGAAAATTATTAAAAAAGGACAGGACTTCAAATATCATGTTTAGATTTTTGATAAAGATACAGGTGAAGAAATTCAAATAACTTTACAAAACTATTACGATTTGCAAGTTTATACTAATGATAGCAGAACATGGGTTGATGTAAAATCTATGATTAACGCAAGTAATATGTTACAGTTTGATGCACAGATTCTTCGTCCATTATCTTCTGGACAGGTACATATAAAAGTTATGTTTTCAGAAGTTAATCCAGCTTTTCAGGACGGAAAATATGATTTCATGCAGATTATTTCTGTTGATTCATACTATGATTCTGAAGGCATGATTGGTGATTTGGATAAGGCGCAATGGGGACAGATTTACGGAGATATTACTAAACAGGCAGACTTGATTAATTTTATCAAAAACGGAAGTGTTGATAAAGTTGTTTTGGGTATTACACAAAATGAATACGAACATTTGAAAGTTAATAATCAACTTAAAGAAGATACACTTTATGTTATTACAGATGATAATGAATGAATTTTTTTAGAAAAAAAAACTAAACTAAAAAATTCTAAAAAGATTAGTTATTTAAAACTTTTCTTAATTTGATAAATATTAAAAATAACAACATTTTATAAAATGGGACTTTATCTAGGTAAATAGAGTATTATAGCAATTAATGAAAAAGTTGCGACTAAACAATGGGTTACTGATTAGCGTTATTTAACAGACAGTGATTTAAGTGATTATATTACTAATGAACAATTTCAGCCTGTTTCTGATAAGATTGATGACGTTTCAGCAAAGGTTGAAGATATATCTACAAAGATAATCAAGAAGGGAACACTTGGAACTATTAACGGTAAATCTATTGAAAATGGAAATAATATTACAATAGACTTGAGTTTGTTTAAAGTTGTTGATAGTCTTCCTGTTTCTGATATTGATGCAAATAAAATTTATCTTCTTCCAAATCCTGCAGGAGCCGATAACAATACTTATATTGAATATATGTATATCAACGGCAGATGGGAGGTTGTCGGTGAATATAAAGCCGAAATGAGTTTAGATAATTATTACACTAAAGCACAGGCAGATGAAAAATTCTTGACAAAAGCAGAAGCTGGTAATTTAGCAGATTATGTTAAAAATGGTGAACTTGATACTAAAGTTGGTGAGGCGGGTTATGTTAAGATTGATGCTGTTAATGCGGCAATAGGAACAAAGATTGACGGTTTTAAGAAGATTGTAATGTTAACAACTTCTGAATATAATTCACTTGTTTCTAGCGGAACTGTAGATACTAATACTGTTTACATGACTTATGACGCTTAATAAGAAAAGAAATTTTAAAATTTTTAAATTAGTGAATTTTAACTAAAATATAAAATACTTTTTCTTTGCAGAGAGATATAAGATGACTTTTGGCTAATGAAAGTTTTTCTTATATCTCTTTTTTTAATAAATATAATATAAAATGATTCAAATTAAGAAATGATTAGAAATTCAGAAAGTATAATTGTTAAAATCTTTTTTGAAGGTAAAGAAATTCAGAAAGTCTATAAACATGGAATATAGGTATTTCCTGATGCAGGTTTTTAGAAATATTTCTGGTTAAAAGTCTTTGATGAAGAAGATTAGAAAACATACTATTATCACTGTACACAGACAAATGTTGTTTATCTGGAAGGATCAACTGAAATTATTAAAGAAATTTACTATACAGCAGGACAAAAACAGGAAAATTCACCTGGAGAAGATTAGCAAATGTATGAACTTGTTAACGATTAGGTTAAGATTATAGGAAATGAATATTCAGAAAATGATTTTGAAAGTTTTGTTGATAAGTCTCCTAATGAAGTTATTGCGATAACTCCTAAATATTAGGAAAAGTTAAAAGATTTAAAAAATGTTAAATTAGGATTAACAAGACAAGATGAAATATATGCAGAAAATGGAGCAATAACATATTAGACTTTACAAAAACAGGATATAATTAATAACGGTAAAGGATTTGAAAATTTATCTGAAGTCCATGATGATTATCTTTTTAATTATTCAGATTATACGTCTGATAACGGTAGCAAACTTTACCAATTAATTTTTAAAAATATTAGTGGAGAGATACAAAGATTCTATTATATAACAACTGGTTAGTGGGAAAATTATACATATGGACATACTTTTGTAACTAATGATATTAATAATTTTAAAGATTATACAAGTCCATATAGCGGGTTTCCTGAAAATAGCGGTAATGGTTGGACGACTAATAAAAATAAAACTAGGGGTGTTTTATATAATACTTTAATACCTGCAGATTATTATATATCTTTTTATATTACTTTAAGAAGTAAAAGCGTTGGAGAAACTTTTTACAATACTTTTTGTTATAAAGAAAATAGTTTTTCTATTATAGATGGTAATTTTCTTAATCATAAATATATTTCAGATACAACACATGAAAAACAAATGGGAAGAATTAAGTATAATTTTGCTTTTGCAATGATTAAGAATGACATAAACAAAAAAGTTTATAGGACAAACTGTAAATATATTATATCAAAAGAAGAGTTACCTGGTATAACTGTTAATAATGTTTTGCAGATCCCACAAGTTTCGCTTGGATGGAAATTATTAACAAATGCAGAATTTAAAACATACAGTCCTAAAAACAGCAAATATAAGTTTATTTTAACAGTTTCAAACATGGATTATACTGGCGAGGAATTTTGGGGATTGATTAATAAATCTAATGATTCAAATGATTTTAGAATTTTTGGATATATAGATTCATATCTTTTTTTCGATCCTGGTAATAATAGAAAATAGTTTAACAGAGATAAGTCTAAAACAACGCCAATAACTTTTATTATTGACGGTAAAACTAATACTTTTGAAGCTTGGGAAAATGGACGAAAAATAACTTCTTGGAATTATTCAATCAGTAATTGTACAGGTTTTACTGATAATAATTCGGCTCTTTATCTTAATGCTTATAGCAGTGAAAGTTTTTTAACAAAGGAAAAATTCTGGTTTCATGAATTTAAGATTGTTGATTCAAATACAGGAGATATTGTAAAAAGATTTGTACCGAGCGATGACAGAACAAAACTCTGGGAAAGTGTTTCAGGAAAATATATTGATCCATGCAGAACAGTTTCTGATGAGAATTTACCTGTTATTATTGATAATCTTAAACTTGGTGTTGAGACTAAAGACGGTCTTGGTAATAAAATAGAAGACTGGTTAATATATTAAATATGTATTTTTAAATAAAGAGAGAAGAAAAGATTTGATTTTTTGAAAAATATTTCAGATTTTTTCTTCTTTTATTTTTTTATTTCGATAAAAACGTGTATCTTTGAGATGTAAGTTAATAACAAATAAGTTTAATTTAAAAATAATAAAATTATGAAAAAGATTGATATGATGAACAAGATTGAAGAAATTGTTAAAGAGACTGTTGAACTTCTTAAGCAGATTAATATGGAAGAGGATTCTTTCAAAGATGTTTTTAAAGATTTTCGTGATAATAAACGTGATGAATGGAGCGATTCTTATAATTTTTCAAACGTGATGCATTATTCTCGTTTTAATGATAATTTTATATCTTCAGTTGAGTTTGAAATGTCTTATGATCGTGAGCATATGGAAGATATTACTGTATATGAGTTGAAAGATGATTTGAAAGCGGTAAAGAACTTTTACAAGTTTGTTAATAATTTTGTTGAAAATCATCCTGAATTGGTTGATCAGTATGAGAAAGAAAAAGAAGAAATGTATGCAAAATTTCGCGAGGAAAATAAAGAAGATTTTAATAATTTTAAAAATTCTATATCAGAAGAAGATATTGAAGAAGCAGAACTTGTTGTATGGACTATCAATGAAAAACTTAATAAATGTCCATATTTGTTAAGTGATGGAGATAAAGATATTTTAAAAGTTATTGCTAAACATAAAAAAGATTTTCGTTTGGGAATTTTAGATAATGATGATTTGTTTCATATACTTCCAGGTGGATATTTTGAAGATATAAGTGAAGCACGAAAGTGTTTTGTAGAAAGATTAATTGATAAACTTGGATATTATAAGAATATGTATATGAATTATAGATATGAAGAATTTGAACGTTTAATTGATGCTTGTAATGTATTAAATGAAATGTTTAATATAGATTCTTTAGGTAATATTATTGTTGATAAATAATTTAAATCAAAACTTTTTGGAATGTATTAAATTACTATAATATAGAGATAGAGTTGGAGGATTATAACGAAAACTGTATATATGATATTAAAGATTTCGTTGAGGCTCTGAAAGAAAAAATATTGAAGTATAATGATATGAAAAAATTGGACGTTTGTTTAATGAATCCACCTTATGGAACAACAGGAGGAGATGATATACATTATAGATTTACAGAAAAATGTATAAATGTATGTGATGATGTTATTTGTATAATGCCGTTTGCTTTAATTAATCAATATACATCTGTTAGTAATAAGTATAAAAAAATATTAGGACCACATTTATATGTTGTTGATGAAATTAATGGCAATATATTTACAGGTACAAATCAGCTTAATGTCGGTATATATAACTTTAAACATGTTATTAATGATAATAATATTTGTATAAATTATGTAAATGGACAGTCGGAATATGTTAAAACATTATCTACAGATCAATCGACTTCTGTGTTTACAGATTATGAGCAAATTTTTTTATCATACATAAAATTACACGAGTCTCAATTTATTTTAAGAGCTGGTGATCATACACATGCTAAAAGTGATTGTAAGAAAAAACAAATAACTGCTGATAATGATATAGAAACATATACAAATAATATGATTATAAATAGCTGTAACAAACTTCCAAATAATAAAATATATATGCGTGTTAGTGCATCAAATGGAGCAATGAATGCAAAATTCATGTCCTCTGAAATTGGTGATATATTTGTAACAAAAGATGATTTAATTAACAGATTAATATTAGATAAAGCTTCAAATGGTTATAATTTTATAATATTTAATAATGTAAATGAAGCTGAAAACTGCAAACATGCATTACAAAATTCATTACTACGATTTACTTTAGCAAAATTGCAGTATAATCAAAGTATGGTTATAAAAACATGTTATCAATATGTACCTAATATTGATTGGTCGGATCCTCGTGTTGTAACGGATGAAGGATTACTTGAAGTTTGTGGTTGTCCAAAAGATAAGTGTAAAGAATATGCTGAGTATTGCCGTAAGTATATGGAAGAATTCGATAAGCAGCATCAGTCAAAAAAGAATAAGAAGAAGTAATGAGTAATTTTAATATAGAATAGTTTTTGGATTTATCTACGTATGCAACAGAGACAAGAGTTGCACGTAGAAAGTCCAATGATGAACTTGAAATATCGAATACTAATGAGTTCTATACGCCATACGAAATAGTGAAACGAATGTCTGATATGGTTCCAGAAGAAAAATGGAATGATCCAAATGCAGAATTCTTAGAAAGCTCTTTTGGAAACGGACAATTCGTAATCTATATCATATACAATAAGATAATTCATGGATCCACATGGGAACAAGCTCTATCACACACCTGGGGTGTTGAACTTATGGAAGATAATGTCAAAGAAACACACGATCGTGTTATCAAACTTTTACATAACATGAACATAAAGTTTGATGAATCCAAAGCAATAGAAATAATGGAACATAATCTTGTCTGCAGTAATTTTTTCAAATGGGATTATGAAAATTGGTGTCCGATAAAAGAGAATAAATGTGAAGCATTATTCTGAATAATAATTAAAAAAATGAGAATTAATAAAATATATTTGAAATTTTATTAATTCTCATTTTTATTTAATTTTTTATAGTTTTATCTTACTTTTTCTTCATTTTTTCTGAAGAAAAGTTCATTTTTTTAACCCTTTTATTTTTCCAGGTATCTAATACTGCATCAACCGTTTGTCTACCGGAAACCAAATCAGAATACAACTGCTAATCCAACTGATTGAGACTCATACCGGCATATGACAAATGTCC
>JALFMW010000271.1 GCA_022782605.1 Clostridium sp.
CCAAGATCAATCACTTCCTCTTGTTGCCAAATGTGAATTCCATGTTCATAATGAGAAATTTGTACTTTCTCAAAAAGCACAGTTATGGTCAACTGATGCCAATGAATATGTTTATATTTTTAAAATAAATAACTTAAATGAAGAACTTTTCTTAAAATGTAAAGATTTTGCTTATGAAGATGGTATGAAGCTTATTAATCCAAAATCAGGTCATATGTACTCTTATATCACAACTATTTTTATTTGCGATACTTGTGATGAGAATTGTGAAAAGCTTATGAAAAAAACAAAAATAACTAAAAATTTTAAATTCTCTCTTCATGGTTGGATGGATTTTCATATATCTTGCATTAATATAAGCAAAAATAAAATTTACGGAAATTCTAGCGGTAAAGTAACATCAAGATTTTTAAAAGACTTATTTTCTAACAAAACTTCTCGTTTTAAAAAATTAAATAAGGAGTATGTTTAAATAAGTTACCTAAAGTGATAGTTATAATTTTCACATAAATAACTATAAAAAATTTAATAAGCTTTATAAAAAGGGGGTAAGCTTATGAGCGCAGTAGTTTTATTATTATTTAGTATAGCTGTATTATTAGTTGGCTACGTTACTTATGGTAAATGGTTAGCTGAACAATGGGGAATTGATGAAAAGAAAGTCACTCCTTCTCATGAATTTGAAGACGGTCTTGATTATTGTCCTGCAAAAGCTCCCGTACTTCTAGGTCATCACTTCTCATCTATAGCTGGTGCTGGTCCTATAAATGGTCCAATACAAGCAGCAGTATTTGGATGGGTTCCTGTTTTACTTTGGGTTTTAATTGGTGGTATATTCTTCGGCGCAACACATGACTTTGGTGCATTATTCGCATCTATACGTCATAAAGGTCAATCAATAGGTGAAGTCATTGGTCAAAATATAGGTGCACGTGCTAAGAAATTATTCCTTATATTCTCTTATTTAACTTTATTATTAGTTGTGGCAGCTTTCGCATCTATAGTTGCTGAAACTTTCAAAGCAACATTTACTGAAACTGGTGCAGTTGATACAGTGGCAAGTGCTGCAAATGCTTCTACAGCAATGATATCATTATTATTTATATTAATAGCAATTGCCTTTGGTTTCTTCGTTTATAGACGTAATGCTTCTCTTGCCGTATCTACAGTAATAGGTGTAGCAGCCATAGTTGCTTGTATAGCAATAGGACTTAATTGGCATCCACTTTATTTATCTTCTACAACTTGGATGGTTATAGTTGGTCTTTATATATTAGTTGCTTCTGTAACACCTGTTTGGATATTGCTTCAACCTCGTGATTACTTAAGTTCTTTCTTACTATATGGTATGATAATACTAGCAGTTGTTGGTATAATAGGATCTCATCCAACTTTAGATATGCCAGCATTCACTGGATTTATTGATACTGTAGCTCCAACTGGAACATCACTTGGATATTTATTCCCGGCTTTATTTGTTACTATAGCATGTGGTGCAATATCTGGTTTCCACTCTTTGGTTGCTTCTGGTACTACTGCAAAACAATTAAACAGTGAAAAAGATGCAAGACCTATAGCTTATGGTTCAATGTTAATAGAATGTGTACTTGCTGTAATATCTGTTTGTGCAGTTGGTTACATATGGAAAGATTATGCAGCAGGAACAACTGTAACTCCTACAGTAGTATTTGCTTCAGGTATAGCTGGAATGTTAAGTAAAATACCAGGACTTTCTAATACATACAATATAGCATATTCTTTATTAGTTTTAACAGTTTCTGTTTTCTGCTTAACTTCCTTAGATACTGCAACTCGTTTAGCTCGTTACATGTTCCAAGAATTTTGGTTAGAGCCTGGTGAAACTAGAGAACAAGCTACTGGTTTGAAAAAAACTTTAACTAATCCTTATTTAGCAACTGCTATAACTGTTATTTTAGGTATATCTTTAGGACTTACTGGATATGCAAATATATGGGCATTATTTGGAGCAGCTAACCAATTACTTGCAGCTCTTGGATTATTAGCTGTTGCAGCTTGGCTTGGTAATATAGGTAGAAATAATAAAATGTTATTATTCCCTATGATATTTATGTTAATAGCAACTGTTACATCTTTAGCATTAACTATAAAAAATAATATCTTAGCTATAACTGCCGGTGGTGCAGGAATTGGATGGTGCTATATACGTACAATACTAGGTATACTTCTTATAGTTTTAGCTATTGTTCTTATGGTAGAAGGTATAAATACTCTTAAGAGTCAATTACAAAAAACAAATAAACAAATTAGTTAATTTGTTTTCTCATAAGCATATAGATAAAGGGTGTATCAAAATTTGATACACCCTTTAAAATCTTAATTTATATTATACAACTTCCTCTTCTTTTTCTTCTTGCCAGCACTCTACGTTTTCTAATCCTTTTATATTTGATGCAATAAATACAGGATCTTTTATACCAGCTTTCTTTTGATCTGTATAATCTTTTAATACTACAAAAGCATATTTACCAAGTAAAGCTATTGCTATTAGATTTATGATTGCCATTAATCCCATGAATACGTCTGCTAAATCCCAAACTAATTGAACTTTTGCAACTGATCCAAATAATACCATACCAACTACCATTGCTCTAAATACATTTAGTATAGTTTTATTATTACTCATAAATCCTATATTAGATTCACCATAGTAGTAGTTTCCAACTATTGAACTGAAAGCAAATAATAATATACATACTGCTATAAATATGTTTCCTATTGGTCCTATTTGAGATGAAAGTGCAGCTTGTGTTAATTCTATACCTTCAAGACCAGCAGTTGCATAATCAGAATATAATAATATCATAAATGCTGTACATGAACATATTACTATTGTATCTGTAAATACACCTAAAGTTTGGATTAAACCTTGTTTAACTGGATGAGTTACATCTGCAGTTGCAGCAGCATTTGGAGCTGACCCCATACCTGCTTCATTTGAGAATAACCCTCTTTTTATACCAACTAATATCATACCACTCATTGATCCTACTGCCATTTCTCTAAGTCCAAAAGCACTTTCAAATATTGTTTTTATTATACCTGGTATTTCACCTATATTTATTACAACAACAAATAAAGAAACTAATATATATAAAACTGCAAATATCGGCACTATTACTTCAGAAACTTTTGCAACTCTATGAACTCCACCGAATATTATTATTCCTGTTAATGTTGCAAGTATTAAACCTAAAACTAATCTATCCATACCAAAAGCATTGTTAAATGCTGCTGTTATTGTGTTTGATTGAACTGCATTGAATATAAATCCAAAACAAATTGTTATAAGTATTGAGAATACTATTCCCATAGTTCTGTTTTTAAGACCTTGCTCCATGTAATATGCAGGTCCTCCTCTAAATCCTTCACCATCTTTAATTTTGAAGATTTGTGCTAATGTAGATTCAACAAAACTTGATGCTGAACCGATAAGTGCTATAAGCCACATCCAAAATACTGAACCAGGTCCTCCAGCAACAACTGCCATAGCAATACCTGCTATATTTCCTGTTCCTACACGAGATGCTGTTGATATACAAAATGCTTGGAAAGATGAAACAGCTCCTTCTTTTTTCTCTCCCTTTGCTCCATCTCCTAGAAGTCTAAACATTTCACCAAAGAATCTGAATTGTACAAAATTCGTCCTAAAAGTAAAATAAATCCCAAGTACAATTAACATTATAATTAATACTTTTGACCATAAAAATTCGTTTGTAATCCCTACTAAATTATTTAATAATTCCATTATGTTTCCTCCTCCAATATTTTTTATTTAATTAATGAAAAAATGAATAATTCACATACCGTTCTTTCATTTATATTAATTATAAGACAAAATTTACTATAATTCAAGGAATTTTTGCATGTTTCTTTTTAAAAATTGCAATTTATGCAACAAAAACACAAGGAAATCATTTTCTTACGCTATTTTTATATAATTTTCTTGCAATTAACAAAGTATCTGTTTTGAATATTTCACTTTTAAAAATATCTTCTTATTTATATAAGATTTATATAAGACAATTTTATAGTTAATTTTAAAATTCTAAAATTGCACCTCTACCTCCTAAGATTACTGTTTTTGCAAATCTTAAAATATATCCATTAATTATCTTATAATCTCTTGGAATTTGATTTTTTCTTCTATTA
>JALFMW010000310.1 GCA_022782605.1 Clostridium sp.
TTTATGCCATTGTAATCTCTATATTAAATCAGAGTAATATCTACTCTAGAACTAACTAAGGGGTGAGTGATGTAATTGGTAACATACTTCCTTTGCAAGGAAGAATTAAGGGTTCAAATCCCTCTTGCTCCACAATATTAACTATAATTTATTAATATGAAAAAGATTTTATCTTTATTTAAAAGAGGACTCAATGCTTATTTAAATGCATTAGCTAAATGTCCTTATGCACAGTCAGGAACTATCCCAATGGGAGTTTAGTTCCTTTATTTAGAATTAATACTATAATATATTGGCATATAGTATAAAGGTTTATTACGATTGACTGTTAATCAATGAATCAAGGTTCGAGTCCTTGTATGCCAGCATAGAAAAATAATATATAATATGTGGTTATTGGAAAGTAATAGATCTAAACACCTACTTTACGCAATACCTTCAGCCTTTATAGGTACTATATTATTTAGTACTGGTTTAGCTTTTGGTATGGAATTTAAAGATAAACAATATGGTGGTAAATTTGATTGGCTTGATATAGCTGCTACTATGATAGGTGGTATAGTTGGTCAATTATTGCAGGTTAGTATAATAAGTTTAATCTATTTAATATTTAATTAATATGGAAGTACTTAATATTATAATTGGTATTGTAGGTAATGCAATAGTACTAGGTCTTATGTATTATCTTCTGGTAAAAAAGAAAGAATAATACTTAGGATGCCTCCATGTTGGAATTAGTAGACAAGTTAGACTTAAAATCTAATAATCAGTAATGATTGTGTGGGTGCAAGTCCCACTGGAGGTACTATAGCAGCTCTTGAAGGGTGTAGAAAAGTATAGACTTACTAGACTATTTAGACAATCTGCTATAAACCCACTTGCTGGAATTGGTAGACAGGCTAGACTTAGGATCTAGTATCTAAATGATGTAAGAGTTCGAGTCTCTTAGTGGGTACTAAAATAATTATAAAAAACTTATTAAAAAGTTTGTAATTTCAAATAAATTACATATCTTTGTAATTGTTTAAGAGGGTCTCTTAGTATAAAGGTTAATATCCTTGCCTTGTAACCAAGGGATGTAAGTTCGATTCTTACAGGGACCTCAATACACAGGGATGTTAGCAGTGGTAGCTAGTTAGCCTCATAAGCTAAAGGTCGTGGGTTCGACTCCCACTCCCTGAACAAATTAAAATTAATAAATATATCTTCTTTGAAGAATACTTTATCTAGTGTATCATATATAAAAATAACACTATGGGAGACAAGAAAGAGTTTAATGATGAACCTGTTTTCTATTGTAAAAATTGTTTATCTTTAAAAATAAAGACAGTTCCAGGCATGATAGAGTTAGACTACTGTGATGACTGTGGAGCAACTGATATATCTAAAACTGATATAGAAACATGGAGACAATTATATAAAGATAGATTTGGTTTTGATTATTTAGATAAATTTTAATATGGAAGAGAAAAAATTAACAGTAGAGCAGATTAAAGCTGCTGCAAATGAGCAAATTGGTATTTTATATCAAAAGTTGCAAGAAGCTAATTTAGCTAATACCTTTAAGAGACTTGATTATCTATTCAAGATAGTTGAAGGTAAATTTAATGAGGAACTAAAAAATAAAGCAATAGTAGAAATTGACAATATTATATTTGGGTATCCTCAAGAAGATAAACAGGAGAAGTAAACAATGATTGGGAAAGTTAATAATGTAATAGGACTTTCCCAGTCACCATTAGGTGATGAGTTCTTTAAATACTGGTTTATATTTCTAAGACCATTACACCATCTCACTGATAGAGAAATAGATGTGATAGCATCTTTTACTAAACATAGATACAACCTATCTAAAGTAATAACTGATAATAACTTATTAGATACTGTTCTCATGAGTGAGGAAACTAAAAGAAAGGTCAGAGAAGATTGTAATATAACTTTAGCCCATTTTCAAGTTATCATGGGAAAATTGAGAAAGAATAAAGTTATTATAGACAATAAAATAAATCCTAAACTTATTCCTAATATAGATAAAGATTCAAAAGGTCTACAATTATTAGTTTTATTTCCAATAAAATGAATAAGAGCATTATTCTAAATGCATCTAGAACTCTAAAAATATCACCTGATGTTGTTGAGAAAGTTTATAAAGCTTATTGGTTATATATAAAAACAACTATAGAAGCTTTACCATTAAAAGAGGAACTTGATGAAGAAAGTTTCTTAAAGTTGAGAACTAATTTTAATATTCCGTCACTTGGAAAGTTGAATTGTACACTATCTAAATACAATGGAATTAAAAATAGGTTTAAGTTAATAAATATTATTAGAAATGCTAAAGATAAATAGTATTAAACCCCTATTTAATAAAATAGTAACTACTTGTGATGTTTATACATCAGATAAAACACAGGGAGGTATTATTTTAAAAACAAATGGTACAATTAAGGAGTATCAAAAAGTTGAAGCAATTGGTTCAACTGTAAGAGATATAAAGGTTGGAGACCTAGTACTTATTAATCCTAAGAGATATATTGTTCCTCAACATAGAGAGAAAAAAGATGAATCTCTAAGAGGTATTATTAGTGATGAATTAACCATGGATGTTGATTTTCCTATGGTTGAATATGGTGGTAAAAAACACTTACTTATTTATGATCAAGACATTGATTATATTATTGATGGAGAGGAAGTTAAAGATGAGCAACCTAAGTCCTCATTGATACTCCCAGAGGACAAGAAAATTATTGTTTAATATAAAGCTCATGATTAAATTCATGAGCTTTTTTAGTTTATAGAAATATGA
>JALFMW010000325.1 GCA_022782605.1 Clostridium sp.
TCCATTTATATGTACTAGTTGTGGCAATGAAATGATGTTATGGGAAATTTGGCATCGTAAATATGGTGTAATATATAATGTATTGGATAAATCAAATTATAAAAATATTATTGATGAAATAGATAAATTTAAACAAATAAGAATAGTATATACAAATGAAAGTGAACAAATATGCTTTTTTTAAAAGGTTATTTTGAAAATATGAGTAACCTTATTTTGTTGTGCTCAAAATAAGGTATAATATAGAAAATAGAATCTTTAGGAGTATAATTTATGTTAAAAGAATTGGAAGAGATGAGTATCGGTCAAAAACTATATAATTACCACTGCAAGTCATGTGGATTTGAAAAAGGAGTGCCAGAATTTCTTATTGAAGAATTTAGAATGGATATGATATTTGGAGCGATAGCTCCGCTAGAAGATGAGCTGATGCCAGAACTAGTATGTCCTAATTGCAGAGCAAAATTTTAATACAAAAAAACTGACGACCGTTAGGTGTCAGTTAAGGTGACCTATTTATAGGTCATTTTTTATATTATACTTATATAAATATAAATAAAGTGGTCAAATATAATTATATAAGGAGGTGTTTTATTGAAATTAAAAAGAAGGAGTATAATTATATTAGTTGTATTATTTATTGCTTTAGTGTTAAGTCTATTTGGAATTTATGAATTGAGCATTAAGAATAACCAAAAATCTTCCATAGATATAGATGTAAATACAAGTTTAAATATTCCGAAAGAGCAAATGCAATACTTGCAATCATTAGTAGGTTTAGAATCTAAGAATATAAAAATACTAGATAATCCTTTAAGAATAGAAGGAAGTTTTTATATTCCAGAAGAAACTATACTAACCTTTATAAATCATTATTTGGAAACTTCCAATAATAAAGATATTACAAATCTAAATGTTACAATAAATGAAAATGCCTTAACTATAGAAGGTCAATATAAGCTACTTACATATCTTAAAACACCTATTGATATAGATATATTGCCTACTATTACAAAAGACAAGAATCTTAAACTCAATTTAAAAGATATAAGATTATTAAATTTAAGTTTAAATGATAATATTATAGATGCTGTAATTGATAGCTGGTTTTCTAATTTAGAAAATATTTCTGTAGACAGAGGAGATGTTATAATAGATAAATCTTTCTTTAAAAACACAGAAATAAAGTCCATAAGTTTAAAAGAAGATTATTTAGTTATAGATTTAATTATTAAAATCCAATAATAAATATAAAATCCATTGAAAGTACAAAATAAAATTGATAGAATATAATTTGAGAAATTTATAAAAAATTATTTTTATAAAATTACATAAGAGGTGAAACAATGAAAAATCTATACGACAGAATAGAAGAAACTGCAAGCTATATAAAAGCTAAAACAGATATAAAACCAACAATAGGACTTATATTAGGTTCAGGTCTTGGAGTTTTAGCAGATGAAATAGAAAATCCAGTAAAAATAAGCTACAATGAGATACCAAATTTCCCAGTATCAACTGTAGAAGGTCATGCAGGACAATTAGTAATAGGTAATTTACAAGGAAAAACTGTTGTGGCAATGCAAGGAAGATTCCACTACTATGAAGGATATTCAATGGAAGCTATAACTTTCCCAGTTAGAGTTATGAAAGCTTTAGGTGTGGAAACTATATTTGTTACTAATGCAGCAGGTGGAGCAAATAAAGATTTTAAACCTGGAGATTTAATGATAATAACAGATCATATCAACCTTTCAGGAAACAATCCTTTAATAGGGACAAATGACAACAGAATAGGAACAAGATTCCCTGATATGTCATCAGCATACACAAAAGAATATATAGAACTTGCTAGAAAATGTGCTGATAAATTAAATATAAAAGTTCAAGAAGGTGTTTATGCATTCTTCTCAGGACCAACTTACGAAACTCCAGCAGAAGTAAGAATGGCTACAATATTAGGTGCAGATGCAGTTGGTATGTCAACAGCTCCAGAAGTTATAGTTGCATCACACTCTAACTTAAAAGTTGTGGGAATATCATGTATAACTAATATGGCGGCAGGAATACTTGACCAACCATTAAATCATGAAGAAGTTATAGAAACTACTCAAAAAGTTCAATCAGAATTCTTAAGCTTAGTAAAAACTATAGTAAATGAATTATAATAAATTTAAAAATAGACATGCAAATTGTATGTCTATTTTTGTGCATAAAAATAAACTTACTGGTTAATATAATAGTAATAGTTGATTAAAGACCAACTATATTTCAAACTAACTATGCAAAAGCTAGAGTTTCTAACCTTTTGGTAGTATTGAACAGTTTGAAAAATATAAGTCAAAAGCTTAGGCTATCACCTATGTCTTTTGCGAAAAGCTCTGGATTTGATAGTGTATCTTCAGTCTAGAGCTTTTTTATATTGAAATTATAGTGTTGAGAAGTAAATATTTAATTAAGGAGCATAATTATGACTGACAATAAGAAAATATACCTGAAAGATTTAAAAGATGGCAGTGTGAAAACTTCTCTTATGGTAAATAAAAGATTATATAAAGATGGAAATAAAATGCTTTATATATTAAGTGATAAAAGTGGATATATAAATGCTAAAATTCCTATGAAATTAAAATTAGAGCCAGGTCAAGTTATAGAAATAGAAGGTGTAAAAGACTATGTTCTTGATGTTTTCCAAGTTAAATTATTGGAAAACTATGATATAAATGATTATTTAGCATCAGTTAATAGAGATATTGATGAAATAATGGAGTCTATCGAAGAGATTAGTAATGAATGTATAATATCACCCCAAGCAAAAATGCTTGATGATTATTTTTTCAAAAACGAAGAGTTTTTAGAAAAATTTAAACGAGGTATTGGTGGAGTAAGTATGCACCATAATTATATTGGTGGCTTAGCTGAGCATACTTTAGGAGTAATGTATTTGACAAAAATATTATGTGATATATATGATTGTAGAAGAAGGGAAATTGCTGTTTTAAGTGCAAAACTTCATGATATAGGAAAAATTTATGAAATGGATTTTAGTGGGCCATTTAAATATACATTGGAAGGAGAATTGGAAGGTCATATAGTTATAGGTGTTGAAATGATTGACAGAGCAATTATGGACCTAAAAATTCCTTTTAGTGAAGATTTTATAAGAAGAGTTAAAGGTTGTATAATTCAACATCATGGAAAACTGGAATACGGATCTCCTAAAAAAGCAAATATGGAAGAATCTATAATATTAAATTTTGCAGATAATGTTGATGCAACTTTAAATAAAATAAATCAAATAAAAGAAGAAACAAAAGAAAATACATGGTCAGTATATGATAAAAAAATGGAAACAAAACTATATCTTTAGTTTTAATAAAAAGGGGAATAGAAATGAGGAATCAAACGAGAATAGGAATATCATCCTTAATATTTAATTTAGATAAAGCTTTAAAAATATGTGAAGATAATAAATCTATAAATCATATAGAAATAGGCATAGATAACATTTTTGATTGTGATATATTAAAAAAATACAAAGAAAAAATAAAAAATCTTAACTTAAGTGTGGGAATTCATCTGCCTATGGAGTTAAATCCTTGTGAAGGTATTGACTTTATTAAACAAAAGTGGATAGAATACATAATTCTACTTAATAAAAATCTAAACTTTTTAGATATATCTTATTATAATATGCATTTGGGTTATGTTATTACAAATAGATTGAAGAAAAATAAAGAAAAATATTTAAATAATATAGTTAATTTTTTTGAAGAAATATCACTAAAAGAAAAGAATTTACCAATAACAATAGAAAATACATATACAAAAGGCGGAGATATTTCCAATGTGGGAAGTTGTGTTGAAGACTTTACTTATATTTTGGATTGTAATGATAATATAAGTTTTTGCTATGATAGTGGACATGACTTAATCTGTCCTAGTAATTATTCTTTATTAAGAAATAAAATAAAAGTAGTTCATTTAAGTGATAATAATGGTATGGAAGATGAACACTTAGGTATATTAAATGGCAAATTAAGAGAATGTGATTTACAAGAAATACTGCGTCTAAATCCTGAATTTATAGTCTTAGAAATGAAATTTGAGTATATAGAAAGTTCTTTACAAGTTCTTAAGAAAAACTATCCTAAATAAAACCATTCATATTGTTGACAAAAATATAACAGAGAGATACCCTTACTCATAAGGGGGATAAAATGAATAATATTTATAACACATTTATAGATGAAATAGAAAAATTAAAAAAAGATAAAAATGTAAAATCCATAATTCATGTGGGATCAAGCAAAGATAAAATTGATAATAATTGTAAAATTAATGATATAGATCTATTTATTATTGTTGAAAAACAGGAAGAAAATCAAATTAGAAAGATTGAAAAAATTAATGAAATAGAGTTTGATTTTAATTATATTTCTTTAGATGGATGTTATGAGTTTATCAATAATAAAACATATTTCTTTTTAAAAATAAAAGATGGGAAATTGCTTTATGATGAAAATAATATTGGTAGAAAAATTATGTTGTTATGTGAAGAAAAATATAAAGAAGGTCCCAATAAAATATCAATAGAAGATAAACGCTTTCAAGCGATTCAATTACTAGATGATATTTCAAGATTAAAAAATAAAGAAGAATATGATAAATTTGAGTATGATTTTTTATTTTATATGTACATAACAAAATTAATAAGAATGTATTATGTAATAAGTGATACTTGGACTCCAAAGGATAAAAAACTACTTAAATCATTAAAAAAACAAGACTTCACATTATATAAATTAATATGTGATGATGAAGAGTTTGATAAATATGAAAAGCTTATAATAGTTGCAAAATATATATTTAGAAACTTATTAAATGGGGAGGATAAAAATGGATAACTCACAAGAAAGAAGAACAGTAGATAAACAAGCTATAGAAAAGGCTGTCAGAGAAATATTAATAGCAATAGGGGAAGATCCTGACAGAGAAGGATTAGTAGGTACACCCGATAGAGTGGCAAGAATGTACGAAGAAATTTTTAGTGGACTTCATGAAGACCCAAGAAAACATTTAAAAGTACTTTTTAAAAATGAAAATCATGAAGAAATGGTTGTAGTAAAAGATATACCTTTTTATTCAAGTTGTGAGCATCATCTAGTTCCTTTCTTTGGAAAAGCACACGTTGTTTACATACCTAAAGATGGAAGACTTACAGGATTATCAAAATTAGCAAGAGTAATAGAAACTTTAGCAAGAAGACCACAATTACAAGAAAGAATTACAAAGGAGACTGCAAATATTATTATGGAAGAATTAGAACCATATGGAGTAATGGTGGTAGTGGAAGCTGAGCATATGTGTATGACAATGAGAGGTGTAAAAAAACCAGGAAGTAAAACCGTAACTTCAGCAGTAAGGGGAATTTTCCAAACAGATTCATTGGCTAGAAGTGAAGCTATGAGTTTGATAAAATTTGATTAATAATATATGGGGAGAAAATTTATGTTTGAATATGGTAAAAAAACTTACATAATGGGAATTTTAAATGTAACTCCAGATAGTTTTTCTGATGGAGGAAATTATACAGATGTAGAAGTTGCAATTAAACATGCAAAAGAAATGATAGAAGAAGGAGCAGATATAATAGATGTTGGAGGAGAATCTACTAGACCAGGTCATAAATTTGTATCTGCAAAAGAGGAGATAGAAAGAATAGTACCTGTTATAAAATCTCTTAAAAAAGAAATTAATATTCCTTTATCAATAGATACTTATAAATCTGAAGTTGCTAAGGAAGCTTTGAAACTTGGAGTAGATATGGTCAATGATGTTTGGGGATTGACTTATGATGAGAATATGGCTGAAATTATAGGAAAATACAATGCATCTGTTTGTATTATGCATAATCAAGAGGGAACAAACTATGATAAAGATATAATGGAAAGTATAAAAGAATTTTTACAAAATAGTATAGATAAAGCCTTAGAAGCAGGTATAAAAAAAGAAAAGATAGTTTTAGATCCAGGAATAGGATTTGGAAAGACATTTGAACAAAACTTAGAAGTACTTAAAAGGTTACATGAACTTCAAGACTTAGGATATCCAATATTACTAGGAACTTCTAGAAAATCAGTTCTTGGAAATATAGTTGGTGGTGAGCCAAATCAAAGGGTAGAAGCCACTGTGGCAACAACAGTTTGTGGAATAAGAGATGGAGTGGATATTGTTAGAGTTCATGATGTGAAAGAAAATTTACAAGCGGCGAAAATAGCAGACAAGCTATATAGAGGTTAATTATGGATAAAATAATTTTAAATAATTTGGGATTCTATGGTTATCATGGAGTATTAAGTGAAGAAAAATCTTTAGGACAAAAGTTTTTTATAGATGTGGAACTTTTATTAGATACAAAAAAAGCTGGTAAAAGTGACGATATGAATCAATCTGTAAGTTATGCAGATGTATATGATGTTATTAAAGATATAACAGAAAATAAAAAATTTAATTTAATAGAGGCTTTGGCGGAGAATATAGCAAGTGAAGTGCTTGAAAAATTTACTTTAATTAATCAAATTATGGTGAGAGTAAAAAAACCAGAAGCTCCTGTAAGGGGAATGTTTGACTACTTTGCAGTGGAAATTAGGAGAGATAGAAATGAATAAAGCTTATTTAGGTCTCGGTACTAATATGGGAAATCGTGAAAATTATTTAAGAAAAGCTGTTGAAATTATAAATAATAATCAAGAGATTAAAATTTTAAAAGTTTCAAAGGTTTATGAGACAAAAGCTTGGGGATTAAAAGAGCAAGATGATTTTTTGAATCTTTGTGTTGAAATAGAAACAGAATTAAATCCTCAAGAATTATTAGAAGTATGTCATAAAGTTGAGGAAGAATTAAATAGAGTAAGAACTATAAGGTGGGGACCGAGAACTATTGATGTAGATATTTTATTTTTCAATGATATGTTATCATTGGATGAAAATTTAACTTTGCCCCATCCAAGAATAAAAGAAAGAGCATTTGTTTTAATACCACTTATGGATTTAAATACAAATTTGCTAATTGATAATAAACCTATTTCTTATTATTTAAACAAGTTAAGTAAAGATGAGATTGAGGAAGTTAAAGAATTTAATATGAATATTCAGATATAAAGAAAGGATTTAGTTTACATGTTTTATGTAAGCTAAATCCTTTCTTTATTGAAGTTGAAATTGAGGGGTGCTACAATTTTAGTAACCCTCCAGGGGGATAAGGGGGAGTTAAAGTAATGTTATATTTATTAAAAAACAAAGATGATATAACTACTATTTTTACTTTAGCTATACCTGTAATTATGGAAAATATCTTACAAGCTTTCATTGGAACAGTGGACATTTATTTTGCTGGCAGTATAAATGACAATGCTATTGCAGCTATAGGTGTTACCAACTTAGTTATTAATCTTTTTATTGTATTTTTTACAGCTATTAGTATGGGAACAAGTGCTATTGTTGCTAGAAATTTTGGAAAAGGTGAAATGGATAAGGTTAAAGAAGCAGTTATAGAGTCTGTTTTTTTAGGGATTATAATAAGTTTAGTGGTAGGAATTATTAATATAATATTTTACAAACAAATATTAAAAGCATGTGGTGCATCAAATGAAATCTTACAATTAGCCATACCTTATTATGTAATAGTATCTGTACCAATTATATTTTTATGTTTATCTTTAATTTTATCAAGTTGTCTAAGAGCAACTAAAGACACTAAAACACCTATGATTGCTACAGCCTTAGCAAATATATTAAATATAATATTAAATATACTTTTTATGAAAATGAATATGGGCATTACAGGTTTGGCTTTAGCAACAACAATTTCAAGATGTGTAGACATGATAATTTTAATGATTAAATTAAAATTAGACAATATTGAAATAAAACTTAATAAATCAAGTCTAAAAAGTGGAAAAGATACATTGAAATCTATTATTAAAATTGGAGCTCCTGCTGGTATGGAAAAATTAATCATGAGATTGGGTCAGATAGTTTATAATAGTATGATTATTTCTATAGGAGTGCCATCATTTGTAGCTCATAATATTGCTGGAAATATTGAAAGCTATACATATATTCCAGCTCTTGGTTTTGGTGTGGCAACTGCAACTCTTGTTGGAATTACCCTTGGAATAGGAGATAGTGAAAAAACAAAAGAAATAGTTTATTTAGCAGACAAAATTACTATTATATTCATGATGATAGTAGGAATAAATTTATTTATATTTGCTCCAGAAATTGTGAAAATGTTTACAAAAACTAAAGAAGTGCAACTTATGGTCATCCATGTATTGAGATTAATTTCTCTATTCCAATCTTTTATAGCTATAACTCAAATTTTTACTAGTGCATTACAAGGAGCTGGAGATACAAAATTTCCTATGTATGCCACATTAATTGGAATATGGGGAATTAGAGTGGGAATTGGTTACTTATTGGGAGTAATATTAAGCTTTGGATTATTTGGTGTTTGGATGGCTTATGCTTTAGATATAACAATAAGGGGAATTTTACTTATAATAAGATTTAATTATGGAAAATGGAAAAGTATAATTATCTAATTGAGTGGAGTGGAGATAATTATGAAAAGAAAGGAGGTGCTCCTTTCTTTTTTATTGTAAGAAATATAATTTGTGAATTATTGTGAAAATATGAATTCATGAAATTCAAGTTTTATCCTCTTGTTTCCTAACACATCATCTGACGCATATGGTATTCTAAATATAGCTAAGAAAATGTTTTACCAAAGTTTATAGATTATTCTAAAAATGGTTGAGAAAATGTTTTACTAAAATAGATAAGTAAATAAATAAAAATATAGTAATTAAAGAAAAAAGAAATTGGAAGGAATATAATTATGAGTACAACAAATAAAAGAATACAAAAAGGATGGATGATACTAGCAGTTTGTATGCTAATACAAGCAATACCATATTGTATAGCAGCAAATATACAACCATTATTCATAAGTTCAGTAATAGCAGAACACGGATTTAGTTTAACTGGATTTTCATTAATATTTACTATAGGAAGTATAGTATCAGC
>JALFMW010000336.1 GCA_022782605.1 Clostridium sp.
ATCCAAAAGATGACTATACTAAGAGTTTGCTAGATGCTGTTCCAAGTTGGGAGGATGAATTATATGCTTAAAAGTAAACCTATATTAGAAATAAAAAATGTCACAAAAACATTCAAGACTTCTGATGGAAAAGCATTAACAGCTTGTAATGATATTTCTCTAGAGTTTGAAGAGGGAAAAACTCTTGGAATAGTAGGAGAAAGTGGATGTGGTAAAAGTACTTTAATGAAAATGATAGTTCAATTGGAAGATACCACATCGGGAGAAATTTTATATGACGGTGAAGATATTACTAAATTAAAAGGAGAAAAACTTCGCCAAAATAGAAAACATATTCAAATGGTATTCCAAGATCCATCAACAGCTTTCAATCCTAAAATGAAGGTTAGAGATATAATTTGTGAACCTCTTTTAAACTTTAAATTAATCAAAAAAAGTCAAAGAGATGAGGTTGCAAAAAAATATCTAGAGATGGTGGATTTACCAGGAAGTTTTGCCAATAGATATATTCACAATATGAGTGGTGGACAACGCCAACGTATAGGAATAGCAAGGGCTTTAAGTCTTAATCCTAAGGTGATTATTCTTGATGAATCTACTTCAGCCCTTGATGTGTCTGTACAAAAAAATATAATAGATTTAATTAAAAAATTGCAAAGAGAAAAAAATATTACTATAGGATTTGTTTGTCATGATATATCCTTAATGTCTGAAATAAGTGATAAAGTTGCTGTTATGTATTTAGGAAATTTAGTTGAAGTTATTCCTGGTGGAAAACTTCAAAGAGAATGTAAGCATCCTTATACAAAAACTTTAATATCTTCAGTATTCCATTTAAATATGGATTACTCTAAGAAAATTGAAAATATTAAAGATGAGGCAGCAAATCCTCTAGATATTCAAAAAGGTTGTGCTTTTAAAAATCGTTGTAAATATGCGATGGATATTTGTGAAAGTGAAAGACCAAAATTAAAGTCAGTATCAAAAGGTCATCAAATAGCTTGCCATCTTAAGTAGGAGATAGAATAATGAATCAAAATGATCTTACAAAAGGATCTATAGGAAAAGGAATTTTAGTATTTTTATTACCTTTATTAGCAAGTACTTTGATACAACAGTTATATAATACTGTAGACTTAATTTTTGTCGGTAAATTCTGTGGAACAGAAGCCACAGCTGCTGTAGGGGCAAGTAGTTTAATGATAACTTGCCTTATAGGTTTTTTTAATGGAATGGCAGTTGGAACTAATGTAGTAACTTCACATATATACGGAAAAAAAGATGATAAAGGATTAAAAAATGCTATTCAAACAGTTTTTATGATAGGTCTATTTGGGGGACTAATAATAACTATTATAGGAATGTATTTTGCACCAGTATTCTTAAAATATATGAATACACCAGAATCTATCTTAGATATAGCTACAAATTATTTAAGAATATATACATTAAGTATGATATCTGTAGTTATATATAATCTTTTCTGCGGAGTACTAAGAGCCATAGGAGATTCTAAATCACCAATGATGTTCCAAATAATAGGTGGAATAGTAAATGTGATTTCAGATTTTATATTTATAGTAATATTAAAAAAGGGAGTAGAGGGAGCAGCAATAGCAACTTTATTATCTCAATCTCTTACAGCAATTTTAACTATTATTTGTTTTTATAAAAGAAAACATCAGCCGAAACTACAATTTACGTTTAATATATTTGACAAACATATATTTATGAAAATACTTAAAATAGGAGTTCCAGCAGGAGTTCAAGCAATAGTAATTACTTTATCAAATATAATTATTCAATCTCAAATAAATTCATTTGGGGTAGATGCTATAGCTTCATTTACTGCGTACTTTAAAGTAGAACTTATTATATATTTACCAATAATAGTTTTAGGACAAGCTTTAGTGTCATTTGTTGGTCAAAACTATGGAGCAGGTGAGTATGATAGAATAAATAAAGGTGTTAAATATTCTATGATTACAAGTGTAATAGTTACTATGATAGTAAGTAGTCTACTTATATTTAATTCAGATATAATATTTAGTGCATTTACATCTAGTAAAGAAGTTATGGCGTATGGAAAACAAATTGTATCTATTACATTCCCATTTTATTTCTTATATGTTATTTTAGAATGTTCAAGCAGTAAAATTAGAGGAATAGGAATATCTATACCACCAATGTTAATAACTATATGCAGTTTTTGTGGTGTAAGAATAATAGTTTTAATAGCTTTACTTAAAAAATATAATAGTATAGCAAGTATAGCTGCTACATATCCAATCTCATGGTTATTTGCAGTAGTATTAATGGCATTATATGCTCATTATGCTTTTGTTAAAAAATCTAAAAACGAATTTAAAGATTTAAAAGAAGCTGTTTGCTAAACTTTAGTAAATGGCTCCTTTACTTTTAAATAAAATAATAAAAATTTCAAAAAACAATAAGAAGTATGTAATTTAATATTGCAAAATAACAAAAAAGAAGATAATATATGAATATAAAAACATATGAACATATATTCATATATTGTACTGAGGAGTACTTTATGAAAAAATTTACAATAAAGTGTATAAAATGCTCTGACAATAATAATCTATTGAATACATATAAAGATAATATAGCTGAAGAAAGAAGTTTAAATGACTTAGCTGAATTATTTAAAGTTTTTGGAGATTCAAATAGAATAAAAATTTTATTTGCCTTGCTTGAAGATGAAATGTGTGTATGTGACATAGTAAACCTTTTGGGGATGACTAAATCAGCAGTCTCCCATCAATTAAGGATATTGAAGCAATCTAGATTAGTTAAGGCTAGAAAGCAAGGAAAGTCAGTGTATTATTCTTTAAATGATAATCACATAGGACAAATTTTTAACTGTGGGTTGAACCACATAAAAGAAATTTATAATGTTTAGGGGAGATAAAATGTCAACAGAAGTTTTAGTTAAAAAAGATCTTATTCTTGGTGGTCTGACATGTGCTCATTGTGCAGAAGAGATCGGAAAAGGTGTAAGAAAAATAGATGGTATAGTAGATAGTAATATGAATTTTGTAAATAAAAAATTAACTGTACTATTTGATTCTGCTTATAATGAAGAAGAAGTAATAAAAGCAATTATAAAAAAAATAGACTCAATAGAGCCAGGACTTGATATACAAGTTGTAGAAAAGAGAAATATAAGAGCAGCAACAAACAAGCCAAATTCAAATAATAAAAGAGAAATGATATTAGGTGGCTTAACATGTGCTCACTGCGCCGAAGAAATAGGAAATGCAATATCAAAGATGGAAGGCGTAAAAAATAGTTATTTAAACTTTGTAAATAAAAAATTGCTAGTAGAATTACATCCTAATAAAGATGAAGAAAATTTAATAAAAGATATAATAGCAAAAATAGATTCAATAGAGCCAGGTCTTGATATACAAGTTGTAGATAAATCTGCAAAAAAAGCTAAAGCAGTAAGTAATAAAAGAGAAATGATATTAGGTGGCTTAACATGTGCACACTGTGCAGAAGTAATAGGTACAGAAGTAGCAAAAATGGAAGGAATAAAAAATAGTCACTTAAACTTCGTAAATAAAAAATTATCATTAGAATTTACTGAAGATGTAAATCAAGAAAGTTTAATAAAAGAAATAATAGCAAAAATAGATTCAATAGAACCAGGACTTGATATACAAGTTAAGGATGATAAAAAACATAGTATAGATTTAAATTCTTTTGAAGGTTCTACTCAAAAGCAACAATCAGTAGAAAAAGTAAAAGAAAATAAAAAGAAAGCTAAATTATCATTAAATGATGAAAAAGCTAAATTATTTAAGATAATTATTGGAGCTTTAGTATTTATATTTGCTTTCTATCAAGAAGCAACAGGTCATGAAAATCAATATTCATTATTTATATTCTTAGCATCTTATGTAATAGTAGGTGGAGATGTTTTATACAAAGCATTTAGAAATATAACAAGAGGTAGAGTGTTTGATGAAAACTTCTTAATAACTGTGGCAACAACAGGTGCTATTTTAACAGGAGAAGCATCAGAAGCAGTTGGAGTTATGTTATTCTATAAAATAGGTGAATACTTACAAGAATTAGCAGTTGGAAAATCAAGAAAATCTATATCTGAGTTAATGCAAATAAGACCAGATGTAGCTAATTTAAAAGTAGGTAGTGGAATTGAAGTTGTAGATCCTGAAGATGTAGAAATAGGTGATTATATAGTTGTAAAACCAGGTGAAAAAGTTCCTCTAGATGGTGTGATAGTTGAAGGAAGTTCGATGGTTGATACATCAGCTTTAACAGGTGAATCAGTACTTAGAACTGTTAAATCAGGTGATGAATTATTATCTGGATTTATAAACAAAAATGCATTATTAACTGTAAAAGTAACTAAAGATTTCTCGGAATCAACAGTTTCTAAAATATTAGATATGGTTGAAAATGCAAGTAGCAAAAAATCTAAAACAGAAAACTTTATATCAGTATTCTCAAGATACTATACTCCAGTAGTAGTTTCATTAGCAGCATTATTAGCAGTGATACCTCCTTTAGTAATAGAAGGTGCAGTGTTTAGTGATTGGATACATAGAGGATTAATCTTCTTAGTTGTATCTTGTCCATGTGCATTAGTTTTATCTATACCATTAAGTTATTTCAGTGGAATAGGTGTTGCATCAAAAAATGGTATCCTTATAAAAGGAAGTAACTACTTAGAAGCTTTAAGATATGTTGATACAGTAGTATTTGATAAAACTGGTACCTTAACAGAAGGTGTATTTGATGTTGTTAATGTAAAAGCAATAGGTGTTAGTGAAGAGGAATTAATGAAATTTGCTTCTATAGCAGAAGCTAATTCTAATCATCCTATAGCAAAATCCATATTAAAATACTACAATAAACAAGTTGATTTAAATAAAATAGATGAGTATGAAGAAATTGCTGCTCACGGTATAAAAGTAAAATATGAAAATAATATTATATTAGCTGGTAATGAAAAGTTAATGAAAGCTAATAATATAAAAATAGAAAAAAATACTAACATGGGAACTGTAGTTTATGTTGCAGTGAATAATAAATTTATTGGTTATATAGTGATAGCTGATAAAATTAAAAAAGATAGTGAAGAAGCTATAAAAGGAATAAAAGAACAAGGCATAAAACAAACTGTAATGTTAACAGGTGACAATAAAGATGTTGCCCAGTCTGTTGCTGAAAAATTAAAACTAGATAAAGTATTTTCTAATTTATTACCAAATGAAAAAGTAGATAGAATAGAAGAATTATATGTAGGAAGAAATGAAAAAGAAAAGATTGCTTTTGTTGGTGATGGTATAAATGATGCACCTGTACTTGCTCGTGTTGATGTAGGTATAGCAATGGGAGGACTTGGATCAGATGCAGCAATAGAAGCAGCTGATATAGTTATAATGACAGATGAACCAAGTAAAATAGCTAAAGGTATTAAAATATCTAAGAAAACTTATAAAATAGTATGGCAAAATATTATATTTGCTTTAGGAATAAAGATAATAGTAATGGTATTTGGTGCTATGGGTATGGCTAGTATGTGGGAAGCAGTGTTTGCAGATGTTGGTGTAGCAGTATTAGCAGTATTAAATGCCATGAGAATAATGAATGATTAGAAAATATAAAACGATATTAATTTTAATATAAAAATAATTTAATTGAATAGTAATAAAAAAACTGTCTTAAAATAAAAAGACAGTTTTTTATTTTAAAAATACAAAAATATTGTATACAGAATTAAATATATATCAATATAATTGACAATATTTTACAATAATACTAGTATTATTAATATAAAAGAAAAAAATGACAATTATTAAAATTTCATATATAAATTTAATCATAATAAAGGAGAAAATGTATGAATATACAACATGTAGAAGAATTGTTTCAGTTTATTGAAAATAGTCCAAGTTGTTTCCATGCAATTGAAACAATAAGAAAAAAATTAAATGCTGAGGGGTTTATAGAACTTGTTGAAGGTAGATCGTGGCAAATCGAAAAAGGAAAGAAGTACTATGTAACAAGAAATTTATCATCTATAATTGCATTTAAAATACCAGAAAATGATTTTAAAAATTTCCATATAGTTGCAAGCCATAGTGATTCACCAACATTTAAAATAAAAGAAAATGCAGAAATTGAAGTAAATAATAAATATGTAAAATTAAATACTGAAAAATATGGTGGGATGATATGCTCAACATGGTTTGATCGTCCACTATCGATTGCAGGTAGAATTCTTGTAAAAGAAGGTAACCTTGTAAAAACTCATTTAGTAAATATTGATAAGGATTTAGTTATAATACCAAACTTAGCTATTCATATGAATAGAGCTGTTAATGATGGATACAAGTATAATGCTCAAATAGATATGCTTCCTCTGTATGGAGATAACACATCTAAAGGCTCATTAATGAAAACAGTAGCACAGTCAGTTGGAGTAGAAGAAGATTCTATTTTAGGTACAGATTTATTTTTATACAATAGAATGAGAGGTACAAAAATAGGAGCAAGTTCTGAATATATATCAAGTCCAAGACTTGATGATTTAGAGTGTGCATATGCTTCACTAAGTGCATTTTTAAGTGAGACTAATTCTAATAGTGCTTCAGTATACTGTGTATTTGATAATGAAGAAGTTGGAAGTGGAACAAAACAAGGAGCAGATTCAACTCTATTATATGATGTATTAAGAAGAATTAATATGTGTCTTGGAAATTCAGAAGAGGATTATTATAAACTAATAGCATCGAGTTTTATGGTTTCGGCAGATAATGCTCATGCTCTTCATCCTAATTATAGCGATAAATCAGATCCTACAAATAAGGTATATATAAATGATGGAATAGTAATAAAATACAATGCGAATCAAAAATATACTACAGATGCAGTATCAGCATCTATATTTAAAAGTATATGTGATAGTGTAAATGTTCCATATCAAACATTTACAAATCGTTCAGATATATTAGGGGGATCTACACTAGGTAATATTTCTAATGCTCATGTATCTTTAAATACTATAGATATAGGACTTGCACAACTTGCAATGCATTCAACTTACGAAACTGCAGGTGCAAAAGATGTAACTTATCTAATAGATGCTCTTAAAGCATTTTATAATACATCTATTGAGCAAGTAGAAGATGGTCAATATATTATAAATAGCAAATGTTAAAAAATAAATTGCTATATAATATTTAATTATAATTTGAAGAGGTATTGCTACTTTTAGCAATACCTTTTTATATTTACAAAATTCATCTTAGGACACTTTACAAGTTGAATAAAAAAATGTAGTATAAAGCAGAATGTTGTATTTCTATAGATAAAAAAAGAATGTATAATTTATTTTGAAAGTAAAAACTAAGATAGAAAGTGGTGTATTACAATAAAAAATAAAGGGAGAATATTAATTATAATAGGAATAATTGCAGCAATAATTATTTCTTTATACCAAATTAAAATAAACAATATAAATAAGAGAGATATTGATGTATCTAAATTTATTGAAGTAGTAGATGAAGTAAGTGATAATAAAGTTCAAGTAAATTGGAAATATGTATGTGCAATATTAGGAGTAAAAGAAAAAAATAAATTTAAAAATATATCTGAAGAGGATATAAAAGAAATATCTAATTTATTCATTTATAAATCAAAAGATGATTACAAATTAAAAACCTTAGATGAAGTAGTAGAAAAAATGGACTTTAATAAAAAGGAAAAAGTCAGAGTAAAAAAATATCTAGAAAAACTAGAGTACTTTGGGCTTACTCCAAGTAGGCTTCATAAAGATACAAAATATGCTAAGTTTATAGGTGAAATAGAATCATCAGCTATAGAAAACTATAAAAAATATAAGATACTACCTTCAATTACCATAGCTCAAGCAATTTTGGAATCAGGATGGGGAGAATCTGACTTAAGCAAAAAATTCAATAATTTATTTGGTATAAAAGCAGATCCTAGTTGGGATGGAGAATTTGTAACACTGGAAACTTTAGAGTATAATAATGAAAAAATAAATGATAAGTTTAGAAAATATGAAGAAAAATCACAATCCATTGATGATCATGGAAAATTTTTAGTAGATAATAAAAGATATGAAAGTAATGGTGTATTTGAAGCTAAAACATATATAAATCAAGCAAATGCTTTAGAAAAGGCAGGCTACAGCACTGTTATGGATGATGATGGAAAATATATATATGCAGAATTATTAATAAGTTTAATTCAACAGTATAATTTACAATTAATAGATAGTATTGCTCATATGTAAAAAATAGAGATTTATTAATCTCTATTTTTTTATATTTTAACTATAAACTAAGATAGACTTAGATTTTTAATTTAGAATAGTTGATTTAAAAGTTTAATTTAAGACAGCTTTTATTGAAGTCTTTTCTTTAAGCTTAGCACCAATTACAGTTGCTATTGAGCATTTTATTAAGTCAGTTAATACAAATGGTATTACACAAGCAGCAAGTGATGTGGAAATGCTTGAATTTGTTATAGTAGCAAACATTAATGTACCAACAGTATAGTTAACTACAAGTCCTAAGATAGTAGATAAGAATATTAAAAGTAAATTGTTTGTCTTTTCTGAAACAAATCCTACAATAAATGCTACAAGAGGAAATGATATAATAAATCCTCCGCTATATCCTACGATATATTGAAATCCTCCCGAAAATCCTGCAAACACAGGAAGACCAATTGCTCCTAATATTATATAAACCAATATAGACATAAATCCTCTTTTGGAACCTAAAAGTACTCCACAAAGAGAAATTGAAAGTAATTGCAATGTTAGTGGAACTCCCCCAGGAAATGGTATTGATATTTGTGCTAAAATAGCTGTCATGGCAGCAAATAATGCGCAAATTACTAAATCTCTAGTTTTCATAAATATACTCCTTTATTAGTTAACCTGAAATGCTAAAATGGTTAACCTTTACTATAATATAATATCAATAGGATATAATTGTCAATAATAAATATTATTCAGAGGCTGAGCAAATAAAAATTAATATAAACAGTGAAGTATTTTATACTTAATTGTAAGAACGCTGATTACTAATCACAAACAATTTATTATGATATAATCATAGTAAAATAAAAGTATAATAATAAATACTAAGGGAGAGTATCCTGATATAGAAGCAAAAATTGATTTTTATGTATGTAGTAAAGATGAAGAAGGGGGATTAAAATTATTTGTATCTGTATAGAGCAAGCTAAATAGAAGAAAAAGGATATTAATGATGGGAGAAAAAATTATATCAAAACAGACTGAAAAAGAAAAAATGTTAGCAGGGGAATTATATTTTGCTATGGATGAAGAATTATGGAGAGAGCATAATCATGCTCAAAACATTCTTATGAAATTTAATAATTCACCAGATGAAAATAGAAGTGAAATATTAAAAGAACTATTTGGTAAAACAGGTGAAAACTTTTGTGTAAAACCTAATTTCCGCTGTGATTATGGTTATAACATTCATGTCGGTGAGAATTTCTTTGCTAATTATGATTGTGTAATCTTAGATGTTTGTAAAGTAACCATAGGTGATAACTGTTTAATGGCACCGAGAGTATGTATTTATACTGCTACACATCCACTAGATGTGGATCTTAGAATATCTGGCTTAGAGTATGGTAAGCCTGTTACTATTGGAAATAATGTATGGCTTGGAGGAAGTTCAGTAATAGCTCCAGGAGTCACAATAGGGGATAATTCAGTAGTTGCAGCGGGAGCAGTAGTTGTAAAAGATGTACCCACCAATGTGGTAGTAGGAGGAAATCCTGCAAAAATTATTAAACATATATAAATAATAATTAAATGTATATAAAAGTGGGGTATGTGTTGCATTAAGATCTCTAGAGGAAAACTTATGTGAGTTAAAAAGATTATATGTAAGGGCAGAATTTAGAGGCTGTAATATTGGAAATAAGCTGGTTAATCAGATTATTTCAGATGCTAAGGACATTGGATATCATTACATACTTTTAGATACACTACCATTTTTACAAAGTTCCATATATTTATATAAAAAACTTGGATTCTATGAAATTGAAAAATATAATGATAGCCCAATAGAAAGTTCTATTTTTATGAGGTTAGATTTAGTTTAAAATATGAATTATATAATGATTTTAATCAGTAGATAAATTGGTAATTAAGAAAAGCATAAATTAAATAATAGAATTAGGATAAAAAAGTTAGTAGAGAAAAAATCTACTAACTTTTTTGTTTTCTTATTTAGTCTTGAGGTAATAAATAAAATTCATATCAAGATGCTCTTGCATCATCAATAACTTCTCCAAGAACTTAGGCATATCTTGATTAGTTAATTTTTTTCTTTTAAAAGATCTAAAATCTCATTGTTTTATCCATTCTCATAAGGGTCTACTTTATAAAGTAGAGTCTCTTTTTATAATAGTAGGTTCTATAATAATGTGTTTATTAGGTGGTAGATTAACCTTTTTCTTTTTGTGATTTATTTTAATTCTTTCGTTGAGTATAGCCAGGGTATTATCTGTAATAGCTTGAATATCTTGTCTGATTGAAGTTAATGGAATAAATGATTCTATTGCAGCGGGAGAATCATCAAAACCAATTACTTCGTACTCATTTGGAATAGATTTATTATTTTTTACAAGAATTTTGACAAAGTAATTAGCTAAAGTATCATTACTTAAAAATACTCCAATTTTTTTATTAGGGTAATTATTTTCTATTTTTTTAAATATATTATTTAACTTATTGTTAGTATCATCTATATCACTATTGAAATCTTCATAGAACACCATATATTCTATATTTTTATCTTTACATATATCATTAAAAGCCTTAATTCTATCAATTGAAGGAACTTCATCTGTTATATGACTATTTATGTGTACTAATACATCACAATTGTTTTCAATAAGAGTATTTGTAGCTAAAGATGCTCCTATATAATTATTTGTATTTACACTTGAAATATATTTTGCTTCTCTTTCAATTCCCACAATGGGAATATTGTAATCCTTTAATTCTATAGAAGGTATACATGAACTAATCATAATTAAACCTTCAATTTTATAAGCTAGTAACTCTTCAATATATTTTTTCTCATCATTAATGTCTCCGTTGCTACTAAAAACAATAAATTTATATCCATATTTAGTATAAGTATTAAGAATAGAATTAAGTAAATATGAATAAAAATGTAAGTCTAATTTAGGAGCAATTATACCTATAAATTCTGTTTTACCATTAGCTAGAATCTTAGCTACTTTATTTTCTTTATAATTTAATTCCTTAAGGGCTTTTTCTATTA